>NZ_JAIUKB010000075.1:0-41154 GCF_020176785.1 Saccharopolyspora sp. 6V
CGTGTTCTGCTGACGACCCAGCTCCGCCCCCACAGCAGCGGCCACCTCCGGATCCACCACCGCAAGCCGGTCGTTGAACAGGTCCGGTGTCGACATGAGCAATTGCCTCCTGGTGTTCGATCTGGGCTGCGCCGGACGGGTCCGGCGCGGTCCGGTCAAGGTTTCGAGAGCCCGTTGCGGGCGTGTGTCAGGCCTTGCGGCGGTAGAACGGCAGTTCCACGACTTCGGCGTCGATGGACTTGCCGCGGATGTCGACCTGCACCGCGGTACCGGGCGCGCTGTGCGCGCGGTCCACGTAGGCCATCGCGATCGGGTGACCGAGCGTCGGGGACGGGGCGCCGCTGGTGATCTCGCCGATCTCGGCGCCGTCGGCGAGCACCGGGTAGCCGTGCCGGGGCGCGCGGCGCGCGTCGGTGCGCAGCCCCACCAGGGTGCGCTCCGTCGGAGCCGCCGCGACCTGCGCCAGCGCGGCCTTGCCGATGAAGTCACCGGGCTTGTCCAGCTTCACCACGCGCCCCAGGTTCGCGTGGAACGGGGTGAGCGAGGCGGACAGCTCGTTGCCGTACAGCGGCATGCCCGCCTCCAGCCGCAGCGTGTCGCGGCAGGACAGCCCCGCCGGGACCAGTCCGCGCTCGGCGCCGGAGTCGGTCAGCGCGCGCCACACCGCGGGCGCGTCCGCGGGGGAGGTGAACAGCTCGAAGCCGTCCTCGCCGGTGTAGCCCGTGCGCGCCAGCAGCACCTGCTTCCCGGCGACCTCGCTGGGATACCCGGCGTAGTACTTCACGGTGGACAGGTCGGTGCCGGTCAGCGGCGCCAAGATCGACACCGACTCCGGTCCCTGCACGGCGATCAGCGCGTACTCGTCGGAGACGTCGCGGTGCGCGGCGTCGAACCCGGCGATGCGCTCGGCGAGCTCGGCGGAGACCACGGCCGCGTTGGCCGCGTTGGCGACCACCAGGAACCGCTGCTCGTCCAGCCGGTAGACGATGAGGTCGTCGAGCACGCCGCCCTCGGTGTTGCACAGCATGGTGTAGCGGGCGCGACCCACCGTGATCGCGGACGCGTTCGCGACGAGCGCGTGGTCCAGCGCCGCGGCCGCCTCCGGGCCGCTGATCTCGATCTCGCCCATGTGCGAGAGGTCGAACAACCCGGCCGCGGTCCGCACCGCCTGGTGCTCGGCGGTGTCCCCCGAGTAGCGGACCGGCATCCGCCAGCCCGCGAAGTCGGTGAAGTGCGCGCCGAGGGACTCGTGGACCTCGTGCAGCGGTGTCCGTCGCGGAGCGGGGGGCGACGACGTCATGGTGCGGAACTCCTCCTGGTGGGCACCGATCACGTCCGAGGGGGACCGGTTGCGGCCACTTCCAGCAGAAACCATATCCGGGGTCCTCCGACGGCGATGGGCGCGGGCGTGCGCTGCCGGTCTCCCCGGAGTCATTGGCCTGAGAGTTTCACCGCGCACGAGGGCGGCTTGCACCGTGGGCGAGGGACACGGGTCCCTGCTTTTCTCCGTGATCGCCTGCTGTCGCGCGGTAGCGGGGCCTGAGAGTTTGGTGGGGAGGATTGCTCCTTCGGCGCTGCACCCAGGAATCGCATCCTGCACGGACCAGGGGCTCCTGGCGGGGCGCAGACTCTCCCGCACGACGTCGTCGGCGTTGTAGTCCGGTGTTGTGTTGTGCTCCGGAACGCTACGGAGATCACACAGCGCAGTCAACCGAACGTGAGCGTGATCCCGTCGCCGCGCGCGGAGTTCAGCGCTGCGGGAACAGCCGGGCGTGCTGGGCGCGGAGGCCGTCGACCAGCGCCCGCAGCGCCAGTTCGAAGCTGTCGTCGTCGATCTCGGCGGCGTGCTCGCGCAGCAGGTGGGCGCCGTGCAGGTGCGGGAACCGCTCGTCGTAGACCTCGGCGTCGTCGACGAACCCGCCCGCGAACGAGCCCATCGCCGCACCGAGCACCAGGAACTTGGTGGAGGCACCGATCATCGTGGCGTACCGCTGCGGCCAGCCCGCGCTGGTCAGCCCGCCGTGCACGGCGTCGGCGCGGCGCAGCGAGGTCTCCCGGCGGGCCGGTCCGGACGCCATGAACGGCACCAGGTTGGGGTGGGCGGCGAGCGCGGCCCGGTAGGAGCGGGCCCAGCGGGTGAGGCCGGTGGGCCAGTCGATGTCGAACCCGCTGGTGTCGACGGTGCCCATCACGTCGTCGGCGACGTCGTGCAGCAGCGCTTCCTTGGTGGCCACGTGGTTGTAGAGCGAGGCGGCGCGGACGCCGAGGGAGTCGGCGAGCCTGCGCATGGACAGCGCTTCGAGGCCTTGGCCGTCGATGATCGCCAGCGCGTGTTCGCGGATGCGTTCGCGGGTGAGCTGGGGGCTCTTGGGTCTGCCCATGCCGCGCTCCTGCCTGCCGCCCGCTGCCGGTCGGCGCCCCCTCGGTGGGCGCCGTGCCCGTCCGCGTCCGCTGCGGATCGTGTCGATCAGTGTCCGGTGCGCGGCTCTTGCCGCGGTGCGCGGGGTGGTCCTAGAGTCCAAAACTAACGACGTTAGTCGTCAGGTGTCCAACGGCGGACGACCGTGCCGCCCGCACCGGCGACATCCTCACGGAGGTGGACGATGGTCAACGACGACGAGTCCCCGGAGCGGGTCGAGCCGCACACCACGCTGTCGCTCGCCTCGGTCCTCGCCGAGCCGGCGCGGCTGCGCCCGGCGCACCCCGCGGTCGTCGAGGGCGAGCAGCGGGTGACCTACGGCGAGCTGTGGGAGCAGGTCCGGGCGCACGCGGCCGCGCTGCGCGCTCGCGGGATCGAGCCGGGCGACCGGGTCGCGATCGTGGCGCCCAACGTGATCGATTTCGTGCGCGCCTACTACGCGGTGCTCACCGCGGGCGCGGTCGTGGTGCCGGTTCCGCTGCTGCTGGTCCCGGACGAGGCGGCGTACCTGCTGCGCAACTCCGGCGCGAAGCTCGTCGTCGGGCACACGAGCCAGCTGGCGCTCGCCGCCGAATCGGCGCGCCGCGCCGGCATCCCGCTGGTCTCGATCGGCCCGTCGGTGCCCGGCCCGGAGACCCCGGACTCGTTGAGCGAGGCGGCGGCCGCGGCCGAACCGGTCCGCTCCTTCGCCACCCGCGCGCCCGACGACCCCGCGGTGATCTTCTACACCAGCGGCACCACCGGCCGGCCGAAGGGCGCGGTGCTCACCCACCTGAACCTGGTGCTCAACGCGACGGTGAACGCCTTCGACGCCAACGACACCCGCCGCGAGGACCTGATCCTCGGCTGCCTGCCGCTGTTCCACGTCTTCGGGCAGACCGTCTCGCTGAACACCACGTTCCGGGCGGGCGCGACGCTGGTGCTGCAACCCAAATTCGACCCGGCCGAGGCGCTGCGGCTCATCCGGGACCACCGCATCACCCAGCTCAACGGCGTGCCCACCATGTACATCCGGATGCTGGAGGCCGCCGGGGACGACGACCTGTCCTCGCTGCGGATGTGCGTGTCCGGTGGCGCGGCGCTGCCGGTGGCGGTGCTGGAGCGGTTCCAGCGGCGCTTCGGCGCCCCGATCCACGAGGGCTACGGGCTGTCCGAGACCTCGCCGACGGCCACCGTGAACCAGCCCGCGTTCGGGCCGCGCGCAGGCACCGTCGGGCACGCGCTGTGGGGCATCGACGTCGAGATCGCCGAACCGTCCGTGGAGGACCGGATCGAACTGCTGCCCGCCGGGGAGACCGGCGAGGTCGTGGTCCGCGGCCACAACGTGTTCGCCGGGTACCTGGACGACCCGGAGGCCACCTCGGCGGCGCTCGTCGACGGCTGGTTCCGCACCGGTGACATGGGCGTCAAGGACGCCGAGGGCTACCTGTCCATCGTGGACCGCAAGAAGGACCTGATCATCCGCAACGGCTACAACATCTACCCGCGCGAGGTGGAGGAGCTGCTGATCCGGCACCCCGCCGTCGCGCAGTGCGCGGTGATCGGCCTGCCCGACCCGGGGCGCGGCGAGGAGGTGTGCGCGGTCGTGGTGCCCGAACGCGGTGAGGACCCGGACGAGGCGCTGGGCAAGGCCATCATCGCCTGGGCCGCGGAGCAGACCGCGCACCACAAGTACCCGCGCCGCGTCGTGTTCGTCGACGAGCTGCCGCTGGGTCCCAGCCACAAGGTGCTCAAGCGGGAACTGCGCAGCCGCATCGCCGAATCCTCCTGAGCCCCGACCTCGCCACACCGACCTCGCCGAAAGGACCCGCCACCGATGGTCGACTTCTCCCTGTCCGAGACCGAACGCGACATCCGCGACTGGGTGCGCACGTTCGTGCAGCGCGAGCTGGTGCCGCTGGAGCCGGAGGTGCTGCGCCGCGAGCGCGACCACGAACGCGGCCTCACCCGCGAGGAGCTGGCCGAACTGCGCAAGAAGGCGCGCGACGCCGGGTTCTGGGGCGTGCAGACGCCCGAGGAGTACGGCGGCATGAACCTCTCCGCCGTGCTCACCGCGCTGATCGAGATCGAGCTGGGCCGCACCTTCGTGCCGTTCAGCTTCGGCGGCTACGCGGACAACATCCTCTACCACGCCAACGAGGAGCAGAAGCAGCGCTACCTGGTGCCCACCATCGAGGGCGAGCGCAAGTCCTGCTTCGCCATCACCGAGCCGGGCGCGGGTTCGGACGCGAAGAACCTGCGCACCACGGCCCGGAAGGAGGGCTCGGAGTGGGTGATCGACGGGGAGAAGACGTTCATCACCGGCGGCATCGACGCCGACTTCACCATGGTCTTCGCCGTCACCGACAAGGAGAAGGGCGCCGACGGCGGCGTCACCTGCTTCCTCGCCGACCGGGACGCCGGCTGGAAGTCGGAGCCCATCGAGATCATGGGCGAGTGGGACCGCCAGCCCGCAGCGCTGGTCTTCGAGGGCGTCCGGGTGCCGGAGGAGAACGTGCTCGGCGAGGTCGGCGGCGGTTTCAAGCTGGCCATGCAGTGGATCGGCCGCGGCCGCTACCTGTTGCCCGCCCGCGCCCTCGGCGGCTGCGAGCGGATGATGGAGATGTCGATGGACTACGCCCGCAACCGGCAGACGTTCGGGGCGCCCATCGCCGACCGGCAGGCCATCCAGTGGATGATCGCGGACTCGGCGGTGGAGATCGAGGCGCTGCGCTGGCTGGTGCTGCAGGCCGCGTGGCAGGTCGACCAGGGCGCCGACTCCCGGCACGCGCAGTCCATCGCGAAGCTCTACGGCGGCACCAGGGCGAACGAGATCGTGGACCGGATGCTGCAGATCCACGGCGGCATGGGTTACACCCGCGAGCTGCCCATCGAGCGCTGGTACCGGGACATCCGGCTGCTGCGCATCTTCGAGGGCACCGACGAGATCCAGCGCCGCACCATCGCCCGCAACCTGCTCAAGGGGCACGCCCAGGTCGGCGGGGTGCTCGGCTGATCCGGCGACGCGGCGGATCGGCCCGGTCACACCCTCGATCGGATGTCCGATTCGCCGGTAACCTGGGTGCAGCGTGATCGACCGGCCCGACTGGGAGCTGCTATGTCGTTGTTCAAGAAGGTGACCGACTTCGCCAAGAGCCCGCAGGGCAAGAAGGCGATCGACCAGGCCAAGCGGTACGCGAGCGACCCGAAGAACAAGGCCAAGATCGAGCAGGTGAAGAACCGCTTCCTCGGCGGTGGCAAGAGCAAGTGACGCACCCCCACGACGGCCCCCGGCGCACCCGGGGGCCGTCGTCGTGCGGGGACCCGGTGCTCGGATCGTGCCGCGCCGGTGGCGGACCCGGCCGGTGAACCGTGATCAACGGGCTGTGCCGGGGCCGGATCGGCAGTAGGGTTCTCGCGGGCTGATTCCGGGAGCAGGGGCGGTGCGATGGGCCGGGCTTACGTGGTGGGCACGTTCGACACGAAGGCCGCGGAGCTGCGCTACGTCGCCGGGCTCGTCGCCGACGCGGGCGTGGAAGTGATCACCGTCGACGTGGGCACGTCCGGCGCGGAGTCCGCCGATGCCCCCGACGTGTCCGCCGCCGAGGTGGCCGCCGCGCACCCGCGCGGGGCCGCGGCGGTGTTCACCGGTGATCGCGGCACGGCCGTGGTGGCGATGGCGCTGGCGTTCGAGCGGTGGCTCGGCGCGCGACGCGGTGTGGGCGGGGTGCTGGGCCTGGGCGGTTCCGGCGGTACCGCGCTGATCACCCCGGCGCTGCGGGCGCTGCCGGTGGGGGTGCCGAAGCTGGTGGTCTCGACGGTGGCCTCCGGTGACATCTCGTCCTACGTGGACGCGTCGGACATCGCGATGTTCCCGGCGGTCACCGACGTCGCCGGGCTCAACCGGATCTCCCGCCAGGTGCTCGGCAACGCCGCGCACGCGCTGGCCGGGGCCGTGCGCAACACCGTGCCGGCCGTGGAGCAGCTGCCCGCGGTGGCGCTGACGATGTTCGGGGTGACCACGCCCTGCGTCACCGAGGCCGCGAACCGGCTCGCCACCGACCACGACCCGCTGGTGTTCCACGCGACCGGCACCGGCGGCCGCGCCATGGAGAAGCTCGTCGCCGACGGGCTCGTCGAAGCGGTCCTGGACATCACCACCACCGAGGTGTGCGACCTGGTCGCCGGGGGAGTGATGAGCGCGGGCGAGACCCGGCTGGACGCGATCGCGCGCAGCGGCGTGCCCTACGTCGGCTCCTGCGGCGCGCTCGACATGGTCAACTTCGGGGCGCCGGACACCGTGCCGGAGCGGTACCGGAACCGGTTGTTCTACGAGCACAACCCGCAGGTCACGCTGATGCGCACCACGGCGGACGAATGCCGCGAGATCGCCCGGTTCCTGGCCGCGAAGCTCAACGCCTGCACCGGTCCGGTGCGGTTCCTGCTGCCCGAGGGCGGCGTCTCGCTGCTGGACGTCCCGGGGCAGCCCTTCCACGACCCGGCCGCCGACCGGGCCCTGTTCGAGACCCTGGAGGCGGAGGTGCACCAGACCGAGCAGCGGCGCCTGGTGCGCGTCCCGCACGACATCAACGACGACCGCTTCGTCGAAGCGCTGCTCGGCGCCTTCGACGAGGTCCGCGCGCGAGGAGGACGGGCATGACGCGGTTCGACCGGGAGACCCTGGTGCGCCGATTCCGGGGCATGGCCGATCGGGGCGAACCGATCATCGGCGGCGGCGCGGGCACCGGGCTGTCCGCCAAGTGCGAGGAATCCGGCGGCATCGACCTGATCGTGCTGTACAACTCGGGCCGCTACCGGATGGCGGGGCGCGGTTCGCTCGCCGGGCTGCTGGCCTACGGCAACGCCAACGAGATCGTGGTGGAGATGGCGAGCGAGGTGCTGCCGGTGGTGCACCGCACCCCGGTGCTCGCCGGGGTCAACGGCACCGACCCGTTCCTGCTCACCGGGCCGTTCCTGGCGCGGCTGCGGGAACTCGGCTTCGCCGGGGTGCAGAACTTCCCGACCGTCGGGCTCATCGACGGCACCTTCCGGGAGAACCTGGAGGAGACCGGGATGAGCTACCGGCTGGAGGTCGACCTGGTCGCCGCGGCCCGGGAAGCGGACCTGCTCACCACGCCGTACGTGTTCTCCGCCGAGGACGCCCGCGCCATGACGGCCGCCGGAGCCGACATCGTGGTGTGCCACCTCGGCCTCACCACCGGCGGATCGATCGGCGCGGAGACCGCGAAGGACCTCGACGACTGCGTGGCGCTGATCGACGAGTGGTCCGCGGCCGCCGCCGACGTGCGGGAGGACGTGCTGGTGCTGTGCCACGGCGGTCCCATCGCCACCCCGGCCGACGCGGCCTACGTGCTGGGCCGCACCAAGCGTTGCCACGGCTTCTACGGGGCCAGCAGCATGGAACGACTCCCGGTCGAGCAGGCGCTGACCGAACGCACCAGGGAGTTCAAGAACCTCAAGCGCTGACGGCGCACGACGACGAGGAGGACGTGATGGCGCGGTCCTACGCGAGCAGGGTGGTCCCGGCGGCGGCCGACGAGGTGTGGGCGCTGGTGCGGGACTTCGGCGGGCTGCCCCGCTGGCACCCCGGCATCGGTTCCAGCGAGGTGGAGAGCGGCGCGTCCCCGGCGGAGCTCGGCGCCGTGCGCAGGCTCGTCGTCGGGGACGGCGGAGTGGTGCGGGAACGGCTCGTGGGCCTCGACGACGCCGCCCGCTCCTGCACCTACGAGATCACCGAGGGCCCGTTCCCGGTGCGCTCGTACCGCAGCACCATCCGGGTGCTGCCGATCACGGCGACCGGCGAGTCGTTCGTGGAGTGGTACGCCGACTACGACGCCGAGGCGGCGCACGAGGCGCAGCTGGACGAGATCTTCGGCGGTGGGGTCTTCGGCGCGGGCCTCAAGGCGCTCGCCGACCACTACGCCGGCTGACCGCCCGGCGCCGGACCGCGGCGCTCCCGCTGCGCACGGACGGGGGTCGCGCAAGCTGCCATTCGGTGGACGACCGGTGTGGGCTAGCCGACAGCTCTCGGCGGCGGCCCGTTAGAGTTCAGCCGTGCCAAGCGAGGAGACAACCCCCGAACGAGCGACGGCCCCCGAGATTTCCGGGACGCAGAGTAACGGCAGGGTGGTGGTCACCGGCGGCTCCGGCTTCGTCGGCCGCGCCGTCGTCCGCGCGCTGACCGGACGCGGCACCCCGGTCACGATCGTCGACGTTCAGGAACCCGCGGAACCCGGCGAGCTCATCACCCACGTGGCGGGCGACCTCGCCGACCCCGCGGTCCGGGACGCCGCCGTCACCGAGGGCACCACCGCGATCGTGCACCTCGCCGCGATCACCTCGGTGCTGCGCTCCGTGGACCAGCCCGCCGAGACCTACCGGGCCAACGTCGAGGTCACCCAGGAACTGCTGGAACTCGCGCGGCGGCGCGGCGTCGGCCGGTTCGTGCTCGCCTCCACCAACGCCGTCGTCGGCGACATCGGGCACGGCACCATCTCCGAGGACCTCCCGCTGCGCCCGCTCACGCCGTACGGGGCGACGAAGGCCGCCTGCGAGATGCTGCTGTCCGGTTACGCGGGCTCCTACGGCATCGCCACCACCGCGCTGCGGTTCACCAACATCTACGGGCCCGGCATGGGGCGCAAGGACAGCTTCATCCCCCGGCTGATGCGCGCCGCGCTGGCCGGCGAGGGCGTCGAGGTCTACGGCGACGGTGCGCAGAGCCGCGACTTCGTGCACGTCGACGACGTGGTGCAGGGCATCCTCGCCGCCTGCGACAAGGAGTACGGCGGCACCGCCATCATCGGCTCGGGGCGCTCCATCTCGGTGCTGGAGCTGATCGACGCGGTGCGCGCCGCCACCGGAGCACCGCTGCCCGTGACGCACGTGCCCGCCAAGAACGGCGAGATGCCCGCGGTGATCGTGGACGTCGCCAAGGCGGGCCGCGAGCTCGGCTACGCGCCTTCGGTGGACCTGACCGACGGGCTGCGGACCGTGTGGGACGACTTCCGCGCGGCCACCGGGGCGCCGTGACCGCGGCGCCGGCGCGGCTCCTCCGCGCGCACTGGCTGCTCGCGCTGCTGCTGATCGGCGGCGTGGTGCTGCGCGTGCTCGCGCAGCTGGCCTACCGCCCGGCGCTGCTCTACATCGACTCGTTCCGCTACCTCGACGACCTCGGGGTGTTCTACCCCGGCGGCATCAACCCCGTCGGCTACGAGGTCCTGCTGCTCGGGCCGCTGCTGCTGGTGGGGAACCTGGCGCTGGTGGCGGCGGTGCAGCACCTGCTGGGGCTGGCGCTCGGCGTGGCGATCTACGTGCTGCTGCTGCGGTTCGGCGCCCGGCGCTGGATCGCCGCGCTCGCCACCGCGCCGGTGCTGCTGGACGCCTACCAGGTGCAGATCGAGCACAACATCATGTCGGACCTGCTGTTCCAGGTCCTGCTGCTGGCCGTGATCTTCGTGCTCGCCTGGCGCGGCGTGCCCGGTCCGCGCACCGCCGCGGTCGCCGGACTGGTGCTGGCCGCTTCGGTGCTGGTGCGGCTGGTGGGCCTGACGCTGGTCGTCCCGGCCGTGGCGTTCGTGCTGCTGGCCGCCGGGCTGCGGCCGCGGGACGGCTGGCGGCCGCGGCTGCGCGCCGCCGGAGCCCTCGCCGGGGTCTTCGCCGGAGTGCTGTTCGGCTACGCGATGTACCACCTGGCGTGGACCGGGAGCCCCGCGCTGGGCGGCTCCACCGGCAGCGTCGTCTTCGGGCGCACCGCCGCCGTCGCCGACTGCGACGCGCTCGGGCTCACCCCGGATGAAGCGGTGGTGTGCCCGAACGAGCCGGTGTCGGCGCGGGCCGCGAACGGCATCGACTTCTACATCCACTTCTGGCACGTGCCCGCCAACACGCGCACCCTGCCGGACGACTTCGACCTCAACGCCGCGCAGAGCGGGATGGCGCGCAAGGTGTTGCTGCACCAGCCGTTCGACGTGCTCGGCGGCTTCGTGCACGACTTCCTCAAGGGCTTCGCGCCCACCCGCACCCAGTCCCCGGGCGACGTGCCGCTGCACCGCTGGCAGTTCAAGACCGAGTACCCGATGTACGCCGACCCCTGGTACGTCACCGAGTGGGCCGAGCTGCACGGCGACGGCACGCTGCGCGCCGATCCCGGGATCGCCGGGTTCCTGCGCGCCTACCAGCTCGGCGGTGGCTACACCCCGGGCATCGTGCTCGGCGGCTGCCTGCTGCTGTCCGCGGCGGCCGTGCTCGGGGCGGGCCGCGCCCGCCGCAGCGGGCTGCGCGCCGTGGTGCTGCTGCCCGCGGGGCTGGCCGCGACGGTGCTGGCCACCGCCGCGGCGATGGAGTTCTCGTGGCGCTACCAGCTGCCCGGCCTCGTCCTGCTGCCGCTGGCGGCCGGGCTCGCCCTCACCGCGATCACCGGCCCGACCCGCTCGTCCGACTCGACGAACACCTGAAGGAGATCACCATGTCCACGACCTTCCCCGACGAGGTCGACCGGGCCGCCCTCGACGGCTTCGCCGAGCGCTACGGCGACCGCCGGTTCGCCTCGGTGGTCGTGCTCATCGCCGCCTACGACGAGCAGGACGCGCTCGGCGCAGTGCTCGACGGGATGCCCGCCGAGAGCTGCGGGCTGGACGTGGACACCCTCGTCGTCGTGGACGGCGCCACCGACGACACCGCCGAGGTCGCGCTGCGCCACGGCGCGCTGACCTGCGTGGCCCCCCGCAACCGCGGGCAGGGCGCGGCGCTGCGGCTGGGCTACCGGCTCGCCGCCGAACGCGGCGCCCGCTACCTGGTCACCACCGACGCCGACGGCCAGTACGACATCGCCGAGCTGCCCGAGCTGCTGCAGCCGCTGATCGACGACGAGGCCGACTTCGTCACCGGCTCCCGCACCCTCGGCCGCACCGAGAGCACCGACCTGGTGCGCCGCGCCGGCACCCACGTGTTCGCCTGGCTGGTCAGCGCCCTGACCCGGCAGAAGATCACCGACACCTCGTTCGGCTTCCGGGCCATGAAGATCGAGGTGCCGAACTCGGTGCGCCTGGAACAGCGGCAGTACCAGTCCTCGGAGCTGCTGGTCGGCGTCCTCGCCCGCGGCTACCGGGTGCTGGAGAAGCCGATGACGATGCTGGTCCGCGCCGCCGGGCAGAGCAAGAAGGGCGGCAACCTGCTCTACGGCTACAGCTACGCCAAGGTCGTGCTGGGTACCTGGCTGCGCGAGCGCCGCTCCGCTCCGCTGCCGCAGGACCGCCCGGCCGCCGAGCGGATCAACGAGCCCGCGGCGGCCGTTCCCGAGCGGTGAAGATGAACCGGTCGATGATCAGGAACTTCACCACGAACATCACCAGGTAGGTCCCGAGGAACGCGCCCCACACGATCGCCACCTGCGGGAGGCGGTCGTGCGGGAACGCGTGCACCGCGAGCCGTTCCGCGCCGCTGGTGGCCAGCGCCGCCAGCAGCGCGGTGCCGATCGACAGCGCCGCGTAGCGCAGGATCTCCCCGCGCAGCGCCGCGCGGCCCCCACCGCCCCAGGTGCGGCGGTTGAGCACGAAGTTCGGCACCGCCCCCGCCAGCCACGCCAGCACCGTGGCGACCACCGGCTGCGCCCAAGCCGCGTAGGAGCCGACGAACACGAGCTGGCTGAGGCCGGTGGCGACCACCGAAGCCGCGGCGAACCTGCTGATCAGCCGCCAGTAGTGGCCGCGCCGCGAAGCTGCGCTGTCGGTGGCCTGCTGCACTGCCGCGTCCTTCCCGCCGTGCCTCCGCGTCCGGGCGCGGGGCGTCGCGCCGCACGATACCGGTGCGCGCCGCGTGCCCTTCCTCTCCGCCCGGCTGTGCGTTCGGCTCTTCGTTCCGGGGCGGAAGGATGAGAGCATTCCCGATGTTGTCGGGGCGGGCTCGTGCATCGCGCCTGGCAGCGCATTCCTACCGTGCCGATCGGGTCCGGGCGTTCGGGTGCCCGGAGAAGAACTGCCACCGCGGTCCTCCCACCGGCGGTGGCGCCGCGATGAACGTAGAGGAGAAGAAGGCGTGCGAATCCTCGTCCTCGGGGGCGACGGCTACCTTGGCTGGCCGACCGCTCTGCACCTGTCCGACCGCGGCCACGAGGTGGCGGTGGCCGACAACTTCGCCCGGCGCGGCTACGACCACGAGATGGGCGTGCAGAGCCTGGTGCCCATCGAGCCGATGCAGACCCGCATCGACGCGTGGCACGAGGTGTCGGGCAAGAGCATCAAGTCCTACTACGGCGACCTGGTCGACGCGGACTTCACCTACGAGATGGTGCGGGACTTCCGCCCGGACACCATCGTGCACTTCGCGGAGCAGCGCGCCGCGCCGTACTCGATGATCGACCGCAAGCACGCGGTCTACACCCAGCAGAACAACGTGGTCGGCAACCTCAACGTGCTGTTCGCGATCCAGGAGATCGACCCGTCGATCCACCTGGTGAAGCTGGGCACGATGGGCGAGTACGGGACGCCGAACATCGACATCGAGGAAGGCTGGCTGGAGGTCACGCACAAGGGGCGGACCGACCGGATGCTGTTCCCGAAGAAGCCGGGCTCCTTCTACCACCTGAGCAAGGTGCACGACAGCCACAACATCGAGTTCGCCTGCCGCATCTGGGGCCTGCGCGCCACCGACCTCAACCAGGGAGTGGTGTACGGGCAGGAGACGCCGCAGACGGCGCGGGACCCGCGGTTGGCGACGCGCTTCGACTACGACGCGATCTTCGGCACGGTGCTGAACCGCTTCGTCATCCAGGCGGTGCTGGGCCACCCGCTGACGGTGTACGGCAGCGGCGGGCAGACCCGCGGGCTCATCGACATCCGGGACACCGTGGAGTGCATCCGGCTGGCGGCGGAGAACCCGGCGGACGCCGGCGAGTTCCGGGTGTTCAACCAGATGACGGAGAGCTTCTCGGTCGGGGAGATCGCGAAGGTCGTCGCGAACTGCTTCGACGGCGGCGTCGAGGTCGAGCACCTGGAGAACCCGCGCGTCGAGCAGTCCGAGCACCACTACAACGTGGTGCACACCGGGCTGGTCGAGCTGGGCCTGGAGCCGCACCTGCTGTCGAACACGCTGATCGACTCGTTGTTCGGGATCGCGAAGGCGCACGTGGACCGGGTGGACCTCGCGGCGATGCGCCCGACGGTGCAGTGGCGGACCGGTTCCAGCCCGATGCGCGCGGACGGCTGAGCGGGCGGAGCCGTCACGGTGACGGAGGCGCGCGGGGCCGCCGTCCCCCGGTTCGTAGCCCAACTGTGCACTGAAAGGCCTGGAATATTCCAAGTTTCGCGTGCACACTGAAGCCACGCGTCGTTGATGCTTCATCGGTGGTGCCGGTCGCCCGCCGATGGGGGTTCAACCGGCCGTTCCCCCGGTTCCCGGGTGGAGATGACGCGGCCATGTCGGTGGCCGCAGGTACGGGGAGCGGCGTCCCGGGCGCGGGAATGCACGGCACTCTCGCACCCGGGGCGCCTACCGCGTGTCGGGGGGCTTCCACACGGCCTACCGAACCGTAGCCCTTTCGTATGACTCACGCGATACGACACGTGGGTAAAGCTGACGCTCCGTGTGTCACCGGTAGCCGCACAACCTCTGGTCGAGAGCGACCCGCATGACGACGCCCGCCCGCGAACCCCTGTCGCGGACGGGCGTCGTGCTGCGCGCGCTCAGCTGCCGACCGGCTCGCTCGCCTCTTCCTCCGGCAGCTCCTCCCGCCGGTCGCGCACGATCTGCGCCACCGTGAACGCCAGCGCGGCGACCCAGGCCACCACGATCACCGCGTAGATCACCGCGGGCGCGGGCAGCTCGAACGCCTTGATCAGGGTGCGGGCGTTGGTGAGCACGATCAGCCCGCCCGCGCCCACGCCGATCAGCCGCATCGGCACGATCCGCACCAGGTAGGCCGCCAGCGGCGCGGCGATCACGCCGCCGATCAGCAGCGCGCCCACCGTCGCCCAGGACAGCGGCTCGTCGGCCAGCGAGATGATGAAACCGAGGCTGGCCGCCACCGCGATGAGGAACTCGCTGGTGTCCACCGAGCCCACGACCTTGCGCGGTTCGACCTTGCCGGTGCTCAGCAGCGTGGGGGTCGCCACCGGACCCCAGCCACCGCCGCCGGTCGCGTCGACGAAGCCCGCGACCAGCCCGAGCGGCGCGAGCAGCTTCGAACTCACCCCGGTGAGCTGCTTGCGGCGCAGCGGGCGCAGCGCGAAGCGCAGCAGCACGTACAGGCCCAGCACGAGCAGGATGGTGGACATCCACGGCTCGGCCGCCTCGGTGGACAGGTTGCTCAGCGCGGTCGCGCCGAGGAACGCGCCGACGGCCCCGGGCACGCCGAGGATGAGCACGACCCGCCAGTCGACGTTGCCGAACTTCCAGTGCGAGAGGCCGGAGGCGGCGGAGGTGCCGATCTCGGCCAGGTGCACCGAGGCGGAGGCCACGGCGGGCGTGAGCCCGGCCGTGAGCAGGATGGTCGTGGAAGTCACCCCGTAGGCCATGCCGAGGGAACCATCGACGAGCTGGGCGATGAATCCGCCGAGCGCGAAGATCAAGAAGGTCTGCACGATCTCTCCGTGGGTGGCGTGCGCGAGCACCCCGTTCTTCGCGCGCGCGGGCGCCGGGGTGGTGCGGTGGGTCGGTTCGGGCGCGGGCGGACGCGTCGGGAGACCTGCCGGGCAGGGGAGACGCCGTCGCCGCGGCTCAGCGCGCCCGGATGCGGGCGGCGGCCGTGCGGGTGTTCAGCTGCGGGGTCGACATCCCGCGGAGCTGACGCGCAGCAGGTCGACGTGCAGGCGCTGGACAAGCAGGCCCCACTGGTCACCACGCGTCATGCAGTCAGTGAATCAGATCAAACCTTCGTGCGATACGAGCTTCCCAGAGTGCGGGAGGTTCCGGGCTCGTGGTTACTCGCCGGTTACTTGAGGTCGACAGCCGGGTGAGGGGCCTTGGTGGCGGTGCTTGTGCGCAAGACCACTTTCGGGGCTTCGCGGTCTTGGTCGGTGACCCACCGGGCCTTCGGTGCCGGGGTCGGTGCGCCCTTCTCGCTGCTGGGTCGCGGGGCGCCCGCGGTTCCGGGCGGTCCGCGGCGGACCTCCGTGACCGATGGGCTGCGCTGCGTGGTCGCCGGCTCCGTGCCCAGGAGGAATCACCGATCGCGCGGACGTGATCGCGGCGAGTCGTCGATCTTCTCCCGCCGGTGCCTCGCCGGAGTCGGTGATCGGCCCCGGAAGATCACGAACGTTATCGGATGGTCATCTATTTCAGTCACGCAAAGTGTGCGACTTGCGGCTGATTGCGAGCTGTACATCCACCTAAAGGGCTATCGCTTGATGCTGCCGATGACCCGGAGCTACCTTTTTCGCTGAGAACATCACGGTTCGATCACGAACAGGACTCGCCCCCGAAGAGTCCGCCCGCACCCCCGACGGGAGCGATCGGACCACCCCCGAAGACGGAAAGGCGACCATGGCCAAGCACCGGCAGGAGAGCGGCCACACCCCGAAGCCCGCTCTCCGGGAGTCCTTGCTGAACTCCTTCCGGCCGCGTTCCGAGCGCGGCAACTCCCGGGTCCCCGCCCGGAACAAGATCGCCGCGGCCGTCGTCGCGGCAGGCGCGTTCGCCGCCGTCGGCCAGCCGCTGGCCGCCAACGCGGACAAGAGCGACGAGAACCAGGCCGTCCGCCCGGTCGCCGAACAGCACGCCGCCGCGCAGCAGCAGCTCGCGGCCGCCGTGAACGGCACCCCCGAGACCGAGGCCGCGGTCCGGCTGCTCCCGCAGCAGTCCCCCGAGCCCGCGCAGGACGAGGCGCAGAAGGTGGCCAAGGGCCGCGAGATCGCCCAGCAGCGCGCCCAGGCCGCCGCCGACCAGAGGGCGGCGAAGGAGGCCGCGGACGCGAAGGCCGCCGCGGCGAAGAAGGCCGAGCTGGCGAAGGAGGCCGAGGTCCCGGCGAAGCCGGCCGCGGCTCAGCCCGCCAAGGCGGGCGGCGGCTACGTCAAGCCCGCCGACGGCACCTTCACCTCCGGTTTCGGTTCCCGCTGGGGCAGCACCCACAAGGGCATCGACATCGCCAACAGCATCGGCACCCCGATCGTCAGCGTCAGCGACGGCGAGGTCATCAACGCGGGCCCGGCCAGCGGCTTCGGCCAGTGGGTGCGGGTGCAGCACAACGACGGCACGATCACCGTCTACGGCCACGTGAACACGATCGACGTGAGCGTCGGCGAGCAGGTCAAGGCCGGCGACAAGATCGCCACGATCGGCAACAAGGGCCAGTCCACCGGCCCGCACCTGCACTTCGAGGTCATCCAGAGCGGCAGCAAGATCAACCCGCTGCCGTGGCTGCAGCAGCACGGGATCTCCGTGAAGTGAGCCCCGGGGCCGGGGGGGCCCCCCCCCCCCCCGCCCCCCCGGGCCCCCCCCCGGCCCCCCCGGGGGGGGGGGCCCCCCCCCCCGGGGGCGGGGGGGGGGGCCCCCCCGCCCGCCCCCCCCCCCCCCCCCCGCGGGGGCGGCGGGCCGCCCCCCCCGCGGCCCCCCCCCCCCCGGCGGCCCCCCCCCCCCCCCCCCCCCCCCCCCCCCCCCCCCCGCCGGGCACCAGACCGGCCGCCCGAGGTTCGGAGTCACCCCCGACCGTGCCTCGGGTGGCCTTCCCACCGGGAAGACCGACCCCCGTCAGTCCGTCGTGGACTCGGCGGGGGTTTCGGCGTTCTCCAGCCGTTCGCGCAGCCAGCCGAGGGTGCGCGAGAGCAGCCGGGACACGTGCATCTGGGAGATGCCGATCTGCTCGGCGATCTGCGTCTGGGTCATCGAGCGGAAGAACCGCATCACCAGGATCCGCCGTTCCCGTTCGTCGAGCTCGGCCAGCAGCGGCCGGATCGTCTCCCGGTTCTCCACTTCGGCCAGTTCGGCGTCATCGGACCCGATGGCCGCGCCCAGCGGGATCTCGTCGGTCGCGGTGAGCAGTTCGTCCAGCGAGGCGCTGCGGTAGGCGTTGCCGGCCTCCAGCCCGCGGAACACGTCGTCCCGGCTGATGCCGAGGTGCTCGGCGAGCTCGCTGGGCGTGGGCGCCCGCCCGAGCTCCTGGGACTGCCGGGCGATGGCCGAGGACACCGACAGGTGCAGCTCCTGGAGCCTGCGCGGCATCCGCACCGCCCAGCCGGTGTCGCGGAAGTGCCTGCGGACCTCGCCCATGATCGTGGGCACCGCGAAGGACAGGAAGTCGACGCCGCGGTCCGGGTCGAACCGGTCCACGGCGTTGATCAGTCCGAGGGTGGCGACCTGGGTGAGGTCCTCCTGCGCCTCGCCGCGATGGCTGAAGCGGCGAGCGATGTGCTCGGCCACCGGCAGGTGCTCGGTGACCAGCCGGTCCCGCAGCCGCTCCCGGCGCGGGTCGTCCTTCCCCACACCCGCGAGTTCGGCGAACAGGGGCGCCAGTTCGTCGTAGCGTTGATGTCGCGAGTGGGAGGCGTGATCGGAATCCGCCTGCTTCACTCGTGGGCCCGTCCCTTGGTCAGATCGATGCGGACCAAGTGGCCGGTGCCGGAGTCCGCGTCGGATTCCACCGAGGTTGACACACTGTCGGTCAGCGCGCTGAGCACGCGCCAGCTGAAGGTGTCCTCCCGGGCGCCTTGCGCGCGGTCGCTGACCACGGAGGCGGACAGGCTCAGCCCGAGCTCGTCGGTCTGGAACCGGCACACCAGCTGCCTGCCGTCCGAGGCGAGCCGGATCAGCGAGGAGCACGCCTCGTCCACGGCCAGCCGCAGGTCGGCGATCGAGTCGACGTCGAAGTCGGCGCGCATCGCCAGGTCCCCGGTCACCGCCCGCAGGACCGACAGCTGGGACGCGTCCGCGGCCACCCGCACTTCGACGACGGATTCGGCCGGGGCGGAGTCGGATCGCGGCGGCGGAGCGGTCCGCTCACCGCGGGCGGGCTGTGGTGCTGACACTGATACACCTCGCTTTGCGCTGGGAGATCTCGTTCCGGGGCCGGAGCCCGGCACTGCCTGCCGCACTCCCGATCCCGTTCGCGCACCGGGTTCTGATCGCATCACACGCCCCCGCGCTCGGGTGCGGCCGGTGCCGCCGCGCGGCGCATCCGCGTCGCGGAGGCCGCCGGTCGCCCGGTCGGGTGCTTGCGATTACCACTACTCACCGTCACCTCATACCCGGTGCGGTGGCCGGGCAAACGGGTGTTCCAGCCCGCCGCCCGTGCAGCGGCTAGACCAGGCTGATCCAGTAGGACCAGAACGCCTGCAGCACGAGTACCACGATCACCAGATACCACACCAGCAGCGCGAAGCTGTGGAACTTGGCCAGCGCCGCGCCCAGCGCCCGCCCGCCACCGAGGTGGCCGGAGCGCAGCACGTGCAGCGTGGTGTACCAGAAGATCGGGATGGTGACGGCCCACACGACCATGCAGTACGGGCACAGCGCGCCGATCTCGTACAGGCTCTGCACGATCAGCCAGTGCACGAACACGACGCCGAGCGTGCTGCCCAGCTGGAGGCCCAGCCAGAACCAGCGCGGAGCGGTCAGCCCGGCCAGCAGCGCGGCACCGGCGGCCATCAGCGCCGGGAACGCGGCCACCCCGATCAGCGGGTTGGGGAAGCCGAACAGCGCGGCCTGCGCGCTGTCCATCACCGAACCGCAGGAGATGATCGGGTTCAGGCTGCACGACGGGACGTAGTTCGGGTCGCCCAGCTTGTTGATCTTCTCGATGGTGAGCGCGAACGCGCTGACGAGCCCGATCGCGCCGCCGATCACGTACAGCCAGCCGAGTCCGCGCGCGGGGGCGTGCGCGGGAGCGGGTGCGGCGGCGCGGGCCTGCTCGGTGGCGGTCACTTCGCCAGCTCCTGGTTCAGCTTGTCCCGCAGCTGGTTGACGACGTCGGCGTACGTGGTGCCCTTGTCCGTGCTGGGCTCCCACTTCTGGCCGTTGATGAAGAAGCTGGGCGTGCCCTCGACCCCGGCGGTCTTGGCGTCGGCCTGGTCCTTCTTGATCCGGTCGGCGACCTGCTGGGACTCCTGGTCGGCCTTGAACTTGGCGACGTCGAGCCCGAGCTGCTGGGCGTGCTGGTCGAAGACCTTCTCCGCACGGGCCTCGTCGTCGCTCACGTTCTGCCCGTCGGGCGCGACGGCCCAGGCGGAGTAGTCGTCGTAGAGGGCGTGGTACATCTCCTTGTACTTGCCCTGCACGCCCGCCGCTTCGGCGGCCTTCGCGGCGGATTCCGCCAGCGGGTGGGCCTTGGCGATCGGGAAGTTCCGGTTCACGAAGGTGATGCGGCCCGCGAACTCCTGCTCGATCTGCTTCGTCACGCCCGTGTAGTACTGCCAGCAGGCGGGGCACTGGAAGTCGAGGAACTCGGCGACGGTGACCTTGCCGTCGGGGGATTCGGAGAGCTTGTTGCTGTCGGGGTGCGCGACGACGGTGCTGAGGTCGGGCGCG
Source organism: Saccharopolyspora sp. 6V (assembly GCF_020176785.1). Classification (NCBI taxonomy): domain Bacteria; kingdom Bacillati; phylum Actinomycetota; class Actinomycetes; order Pseudonocardiales; family Pseudonocardiaceae; genus Saccharopolyspora; species Saccharopolyspora sp. 6V. The sequence continues at coordinate 19,874 of NZ_JAIUKB010000075.1, forward strand.
CCGTTGCCGCCCTGGCTCGCGTCGTCCTTCTGGCCCGCGGAGTAGAGCAGGATCCCGCCCACGACGAGCAGCGCGGCCACCACGACCACGATGCTCAAGATCATGTTGGTGGAGGGGCCGCTCTTCTTCAGCAGCGGGTTCGTTGTCTTCGGCATCGCTTCGTGCACCTTCGGCGGTCGGCTCGCGCGGGTGTTCCCGCACCTGCGGCAGAGAGATCCAGTTTCCCCCACCAACACGAAAGTGTGAGAGAGCGGGTGGTCACGGGACCGCCCTGCCCACTACGGGTATACCGCATCGGTGACGGAGTCCGATGTGCTCGACCTGGTGGACGCGGGACTGCGCCCGCTGCTGCGGCGGTGGACGGGGGACTGGCTGGCTCCCGCGTTGGCCACCCGCACCGCGACCCGCTTCTCCGATCCGGACTGGCTGTTCGAGCGCAAGCTCGACGGGGTGCGCGTCGTCGCGGCCCGCACCGGCGGCGCCCCCGTGCTGTGGTCGCGCAACCACAACCGGGTCGACACGGCCTACCCGGAGCTGCTGGACGCGCTGCGGTCCCAGCCGGACCGGTTCGTGGTGGACGGTGAGGTGGTGGCCTTCGACGGCGGCCGCACCAGCTTCGCCAGGCTGCAGCACCGGATGCACGTGTCCGACCCGCGGGCCGCCCGGCGCAGCGGGGTGGCGGTGCACTACTACCTGTTCGACCTGATGGCGATCGGCGACGTGGACGTCACCCGGCTGCCGCTGCGGATCCGCAAGCGGCTGCTGGCGGAGTGCTTCGAGTTCGCCGAACCGCTGCGGCTCACCGAGCACCGGCGCGGCGACGGCGAGGAGTTCTACCGACAGGCCTGCGCCCGCGGCTGGGAGGGGTTGATCGCGAAGCGGGCCGACCGGCCGTACCGCAGCGGCCGCACCCGGGATTGGCTGAAGCTCCCGTGCATCTCGCAGCAGGAGTTCGTCGTCGGCGGGTTCACCGAGCCGAAGGGCTCGCGGTCCGGCTTCGGCGCGCTGCTCGTCGGCTACTTCGAGCAGGGCGAGCTGCGGTACGCGGGCAAGGTCGGCACCGGGTACGACGAGGCGACGCTGCGGGAGCTGCGGGGGAGGCTGGACGCGCTGGCCCGGCGGGAACCGCCGTTCGCCGACCGCATCCCGGAACGGGAGGCGCGGTGGGCGGAACCGGAGCTCGTCGCCGAGGTGGGGTTCACCGAGTGGACGGCGGACGGACGGCTGCGGCACCCGAGGTTCCTGGGGCTGCGCAACGACAAGGCGGCGTCGGAGGTGGTGCGGGAGGGCTGACGCCTGCCTCCGGAGATCCCGGCGTTCCGGGCTCGCCCGAGGCAGGCCGCCGCGGTCCCCGTCACCTCAGGACGCTGACCACCGCGCTGTTCTGCGGTACGGGCTGAGGTTGGGACCATGCGGCGAGCACGACGGTCGCCAGGACCATCATCACCGTTCCGACAACCGACACGATGGTGCGGCTGCTGATCTGCATGGTTCGCGCCCCGCTTTTCTGGAGGAGTGGATCTGCTGCTGGTTTCGGCGCCGAGTCCCGGGGACGCGCGGTCCGCCTGATCCGTTCTCCACCGCCTCGGGACCTGCTGGGGTGACCCCGGTTCCGGTGGAGGAGACGTCGCCGCGAACTCGACTGCCACAGGGCATGTCGCCGCACTCCGACAATACGTTACGTGGCCGAAATATTCCCTGGTGGCGTCCGTCTCGCCCACGTGAGGGAAGGCTCGGTGCGGAGTCGTGGCGGAGCGCCGACGGACCACCGCGCAACGGCGGTCACCGCTCCCAGAACCCCTGCTGGTCCAGCCGCCGGATCACGACCTGGCCGTGGTGCGCGAGGTGCTCGTGCATCGCCCGCCGCGCCGCCTCCGGGTCGCGGTTGTGCAGCGCGCGCAGGATCGCCCGGTGCTCCGACCCGGTCGTCTCCGCGTGGTCCTCGGTGGCCGCCAGCAGCTCGCGCGGCACGTACCGGGACGTCAGCTGCACGAACCAGGCGAGCTTCGCCGAATCGGCGATGTCGTAGATGGCGTGGTGGAACCGCAGGTCCAGCTCCGCCGCGTCGCCGATGCCGAACCGCCCGGCGTGCTCCAGCTCGGCCTGCACCTCCTCCAGCCCGGCGAGCTGCCCGACGCTGATCAGCGCGGCGGTCCGCGCGGCCAGCTCACCGGCGATGGCGGCCTGCACGCGGCTGGTGTCCTCGATGTCCTTTCGGTTCAGCGGCAGCACGGTGAACCCGCGGCGCGGTTCCAGCTCGACGAAGCCCTCGCCGCGCAGCGCCAGCAGCGCCTCGCGCACGGGGGTGACGCTGACGCCGATCTCCTCGGCGAGCCGCTCCAGGTGCAGGTGTTCGCCCTTGCGCAGCCGGCCGGTCACTATCCGGTCGCGGATCCGGGAGGCCACCTCGTCGGAGAGCTGGGCGCGGGGTCGTCGGTGGGGCAGTCCTGCTCCGGGCATCGCTCTCTCGATCGTCGCCTGATTTCGATCGTCCCCGCTCGATCGTGCTGGGGGTGCGCCGCCCGTCGCGCGCGGCGTTGCTGCTGCGAACTTGATACCAGGCGGGCGGTACGACCGGATCGCTGCTCGTGGTCCGGCGGGTATCGTCGCAGGACGTGGCCGCCGATCCCGCTCGTCCGGTGCCCGATCCGGGGCACGCGATCACGCATTCGCTGGCGGCGGCCCGGCTCGGGGACGCCGAGGCGCTCGCCGGCCGGTTGATGGGCGCGATCTTCACCGACAATCCGGAGTGGACCGACTACCGCCCGGTGCCCCGCGAGGACCTCTACGACGGCTGCCGCCGCTACCTGCAACGGGTCCTGGAGATCCTCAGCGGTGCTGCGGGCGACCCGGACGGCGACGACGTGGCCGCGGAGATCGGCCGCCGCCGCGCCGAGCAGGGCGTGCCGCTGGAGGTCATGCTGCGCACCTTCCGGCTCGGCGGCCGGATCGTGTGGGAGGCCATCGTCGAGCAGGCGCACGCCGATCGCGCCGATCCGGACGTGGTGCTGGGCGCGGCGACGTCGATGTGGACGGTGATCGACGGGCTGTCCTCGACGCTGTCCACCTCGTACCGCAACACCGAGCTGGAGCGGCTGCGCCGCGACGACCAGCGCAGGCACGCGCTGGTGGAGGACCTGCTCAGCGGCCGCGCCCGGGACGCCGCCTTCGCGCAGCGGACCGCGAAGGAGCTGGACCTGCCCACCGGCGGCCGCTACCTGGTCGTGGTCGCCGAGATGCGCGCCGACGGCAGCTTCGCGCTCAGCGGCCAGCACGATGCGTTGGGCGGGGTGCACATCCGATCGGTGTGGCAAGTGCGCGCGGACACACTGGTGGGGCTGGTGGCGCTGGAGCAGCGGGACCCGGCGGGTGCCTTGGACGTGCTGCGGCCGCTGGCGCGCGGCAGGGTCGCGGCCTCGCCGGAGGTGCGCGGGCTCGCCGAGGTGGGGCTGGCCCACCAGCTCGCGGTCACGGCGATGGGCACCGTCCCGCACGGGGCGGCGCAGCTGGTGTCGCTGGACCGGCACTACCCGGAGGCGCTGCTGGTGCAGTCCCCTGAGCTGGCACGACGCCTGCTGGACTCGCAGCTGGGGCCGTTGCTGGAGCTGCCGGTCAAGGAGCGGGACATGCTGCTGGAGACGCTGACCGCGTGGCTGGAGGAGAACTGCTCCACGGCGAACGCGGCGCTGCGGCTGCACTGCCACCGCAACACGGTGCTCAACCGGCTGCACCGGATCAGCACCTTGATCGGGCGGTCGCTGCAGGGCCGGGCCGCGTACGTGTCGCTGTCGCTGGCGCTGTCGGCACTACACCTGCGGGACGGGCTGCGCGACTAAGCCGCGGAACGAATTTTTCGCGTTTTTCCGCTATCCGCGAGGGGCACGGGTTTTCCGGGGTCGCGCGCGCTAGGATCTCACCGACCGTGAGATTCGATCACCTGGAGTGCTGACCGAGGCTGAGATTGTGCGGAGTGCACAGCGACCGTCGTCGAAGTCTGGGCGGTCGCGCATAGCGCGGAAGTGGCAGCGCTCACGACACTCTGAGTGAGAATCACCCGATATTCACCCGGCTGCGAACCCGCCCGATGGCGCGGTGTCGTCAGGGCTGGTGCGGCTCGAAGGAGCACATCGAAGTGCAGGAATACGACCTCCTCGTAGTGGGCGGCGGCCCCGGCGGTTACGTCGCCGCGATCCGGGCCGCGCAGCGCGGCCTCAAGGTGGCCGTGGTCGAGAAGGAACGGCCCGGTGGCGTCTGCCTGAACTGGGGCTGCATCCCGACCAAGGCGATGCTGCGTTCCGCCGAGGTCTACGAGACGGTGCTGCACGCCGCGGACTTCGGCATCCGCGCGGAGAACGTGGGCCTGGACTACGACGCCATCACCCGCCGCAAGGACGGCGTGGTGAAGGGCCTGACCGACGGCGTCGCGGGCCTGCTCAAGGCGAACGGCGTCACCGTCGTCAACGGCCACGCCAAGTTCACCGGCCCGACCACCGTCGACGTGTACGCGGTCGGCGAGTCGGCGCTCGGCGCGAACGGCCCGCGCTACGCCGCCGAGCCCGCGGGCGACGAGCCCGTCGACCGGATCAGCGCGCGCGACGTCATCGTCGCGACCGGTTCGGTCCCGGTCCAGCTGCCGCTGCCCGGCGCGGAGCTGCCCGGCGTGATCACCTCCGACGGCGCGTTCGGCCTCACCGAGGTGCCCGGCAAGCTCGCCGTCATCGGCGGCAGCGCGGTCGGCGCCGAGTGGGCGAGCCTGTTCAACGCCCTCGGCAGCGAGGTCACCATCATCGAGATGCAGCCGACGCTGGTGCCCGCCGAGGACGCCGAGATCGGCAAGGCCCTCGGCCGCTCCTTCTCCAAGCGCGGCGTGCAGGTGCTCACCGGCGCCACCGTCTCCAAGATCGAGGAGGGCGGGAAGGACGCCGCCCTGAAGGTCTCGGTGGACGGCGCGAAGGTCTCCGAGGTCGACGCGGACGTGGTGCTGGTCGGCGTGGGCCGCAAGCCCAACACCGCATCCCTGGACCTGGCCGCCGCCGGCGTCGAGGTCGACGGCCGCGGGTTCGTGCAGGTGGACGAGAAGCTGCGCACCAACGTCGAGCACGTCTACGCGATCGGCGACGTCACCGGCAAGGCGCTGCTCGCGCACGTCGCCTCGCACCAGGGCGTCGTGGCCGCCGAGACCATCGCGGGCCACCACGCCTCGATCGACTACGGCGTCATCCCCGCGGCGACGTTCACCCACCCGGAGATCGCCAGCGTCGGGCTGACCGAGAAGCAGGCCACCGAGGCCGGTCACCAGGTGGTGGCCGCGAAGTTCCCGTTCGCCGCGCTGGGCCGCGCCCAGACCTTCGGCGACACCGAGGGCTTCATGAAGATCGTGGCGGGTGAGCAGTACGGCGAGGTCCTCGGCGTGCACGTGTTCGGTCCGTCCGCCAGCGACCTGATCACCGAGGGCGCGCTCGCGATCACCTTGGAGGCGACGCTCGACGAGCTCGCCGAGACGATCCACGCGCACCCGACGCTCGGCGAGATCGGCATGGAGGCGGCGATGACCGCCCTCGGCCTGCCGGTGCACACCGCCCCGCCGAAGAAGCGTTGATCCACCCGTTCCGCTCCTCGCACCGAAAGGGTTCCGTGATGGCTGAGACCGCGACCCGCACCAAGCCCGCCACCCGCGCGAAGACGACCCGCCGCAGCACGGCGAAGTCGGCCAAGTCCGGCGCGTTCTCCGGCGAGTCGGCCGAGCTGCTGCGCGGCTACTTCCAGCAGATGACGCTGATCCGCCGCTTCGAGGAGCGGGCCGCGCAGGGCTACACCCAGGCCAAGATCGGTGGCTACTGCCACCTGAACCTGGGTGAGGAGGCCACCGTCGTCGGCCTGATGTCGGCGCTGCGCAAGACGGACCTGCTGTTCACGAACTACCGCGAGCACGGCTACGCGCTGGCCAAGGGCATCGAGCCCGGCCGCGTGATGGCCGAGCTGTACGGCCGCACCACCGGCACCTCCAAGGGCTGGGGCGGTTCGATGCACATGTTCGACGTGGAGGCCGGGCTGCTCGGCGGCTACGGCATCGTCGGCGGCCAGATCCCGCTGGCGACCGGCGCGGCGATGGCCATCGACTACCGCGGCGGCGACCAGGTCGTGATGTGCCAGATGGGCGACGGCACCACCAACATCGGTGCGTTCCACGAGGCGCTGAACATCGCGGCGCTGTGGAACCTGCCGGTCGTGTTCGTCGTGGTGAACAACTTCCTGGGCATGGGCACCACGGTGGAGAAGTCCTCCGCGGAGTCCGAGCTGTACAAGCGCGCGTCCGCGTACCGGATGCACGGCGAGCGCGTGGACGGCAACGACGTGCTGGCGGTCCGCGACGCGGCGACGCGCCTGGTGGAGCGGGCCCGCGAGTCGGGCGGCCCGGCGCTGCTGGAGGCGGTCAGCCACCGCCTCAAGGGCCACTCGGTGGTCGACCCGGCGAAGTACCGCAGCGAGGAGTCGGTGCAGGAGGCCCGCGAGCACGACCCGGTGGTGACCTTCCGGGCGCGGCTGGTCGAGGCCGGTGTGCTCGACGAGGACGGCGCGCAGGAGATCGAGCGGCTCGCGCAGGCCGACGCGGACGCGGCGGTGGCCTTCGCCGACGACAGCCCGCACCCCGAGGTCTCGACGCTGTTCGACTACACCTACGCCACCCCGGTCGCCAACGACTCCCGCCGGCTGCCCGCCGACCCGGTGTTCTGAGGCGACCCACCCCTTCCTTCCGAGCCGCCGCGCGGCGCTCGGCGGTGACCCCGCCGGGTGCCGCCGGTGGCATGTCTTCTGGAGAAACGACTCTTGGCCGTCATCACCTACCGCCAGGCGCTGCACGACACCCTGCGCGACGAGATGCACCGCGACGACGACGTGTTCCTCATCGGTGAGGAGATCGGCGTCTTCGAGGGCTCCTACAAGATCACCGCCGGGCTGCTGCAGGAGTTCGGCGAAAAGCGGGTGCGCGACACCCCGATCGCGGAGGAGGGCTTCGTCGGTGCCGCGGTGGGCGCCGCGATGTTGGGGCTGCGCCCGGTCGTGGAGCTCATGACGATCAACTTCTCGCTGGTGGCGCTGGACCAGATCGTCAACCACGCGGCGAAGATCTACGGCATGTTCGGCGGCCAGACCAGCGTGCCGATGGTGCTGCGCACGCCCGGTGGCGGCGGCCAGCAGCTGGGTGCGACGCACTCGCAGAACATCGAGCTGTACTACGCGTTCGTGCCGGGCCTGAAGGTCGTGGCGCCGAGCACGCCGGCGGACGCGAAGGCGCTGCTGCTGGCCTCCATCCGGGACGACGACCCGGTGCTGTTCCTGGAGAACCTGGCGCTCTACAACACCAAGGGCGAGGTCCCGGACCACGTGGAGCCCGCCGAGATCGGCAAGGCCGCGGTGACCCGCGAGGGCAGCGACATCACGATCATCGGCTACTCGCGGATGGCGGGGGTGGCCACCCAGGTCGCGGAGAAGCTGCACGACGAGGACGGCATCAACGCGGAGGTCGTGGACCTGCGCAGCCTGCGCCCGCTGGACCGGGAGACGATCGTGAACTCGGTGCGCAAGACCGGGTGCGCGGTGGTCGCCGAGGACGACTGGCTGACCTACGGGATCGGCGCGGAGATCGCCGCGTCCATCTCGGACGGCGCGTTCGACTACCTGGACGCCCCGGTGCGCCGCGTCGCGGCCGCGGAGGTGCCGCTGCCGTACGCGAAGCCGCTGGAGCGGGCCGCGCTGCCGTCCGCCGAGTCGCTCACGACGGCGGTGCGCGAGACTCTCGACGCCGTCGGCCGCCGCCGCTGAGCTCGACCTGGGTCGTGCGTTCGGGTCGGACCCCGGGAGCCACGACGAGCCGGTTCACCATGAAGTCTTGAGAGTTCCCGAGGAATGTGCAGATGACTGAGATCCAGATGCCCCGCCTGTCCGACACCATGGAGGAAGGCGTCATCGCCGCCTGGCGCAAGAAGGTGGGCGATTCGATCGAGCGCGGCGAGGTCGTCGCGGACATCGAGACCGACAAGGCCATCATGGAGCTGGAGGCCTTCGACGCAGGCGTGCTGGAGAAGCTGCTGGTCGAGGAGGGGCAGACGGTTCCGATCGGCACGCCGATCGCGGTGGTGGGCGACGGTTCGGGTGCGGCGGCGGAGTCGGCGGCCGCGCCGGCCCCGGCCGCCGAGGAGCAGGCGGAACCCGCTCCGGCCGCCGCTCCGGCGGAGGAGCCCGCCGAGTCCGCGGCTCCGGCGAACGGCAGCTCGGTCGCCGAGGGCTCCAAGCCGAAGGCGTCGCCGCTGGCGAAGGCCGTCGCGAAGGACCTGGGCGTGGATCTCGCCGCGGTGCGGGGTTCCGGTCCCGGTGGCCGGATCATCCGCGCCGACATCGAGGCCGCGGCGTCCTCGGCCCCGGCTCCGGCGGCCGCCCCGGCTCCGGCCGCGCCCGCTCCGGCTCCGGTCCAGCAGGTGGCGACTCCGGCGGACGCCGAGGAGGTGCCGCTGAGCAACATCCGCAAGGTCACCGCGAAGCGGCTCACCGAGAGCAAGCAGCAGGCCCCGCACTTCTACCTGACGAGCGCGATCGACGTGACCGAGCTGGTCGCGTTCCGCGCGCAGCTCAACGAGCGGCTGCAGGCGGCGGGCGGCCCGAAGGTCAGCATCAACGACCTGGTGGTGAAGGCGGTCGCCACGGCGCTGCGCGCGAACCCGTCGGTGAACGTGTCCTTCGGCGGCGACAAGCTGATCAAGCACAAGCGGATCAACCTGGGCGTCGCGGTGGCCATCGAGGACGGGCTGATCGTGCCGGTCATCCCGGACGCGGACCGCAAGAGCGTTTCGGAGATCGCCACCGAGGGCCGGGAGAAGGCCGGGCGCGCCCGCGAGGGCAAACTGAAGCTGGACGAGATGTCCGGTGGCACCTTCACCATCTCGAACCTGGGCATGTTCGGCATCGAGCAGTTCTCCGCGGTGATCAACCCGCCGGAGGCGGGAATCCTCGCGGTGGGTGCGGCCAAGGACGAGCTGCAGCTGCGCGACGGCGAGGTGGTGGCCCGCAAGATCCTGCGGGTGACGCTGTCCGCCGACCACCGCGCGATCGACGGCGCCGTGGGTGCCGCGTTCCTGCAGCAGTTCACCGCGCTGCTGGAGGACCCGCTGCGCATCATCGCCTGACGCGCGAACTCCGACGGCCCGCCCGCCCCGTGCTCCGGGGTGAGCGGCCCGTCGCTCGTTCCAGGTGAGTGGCCCACCAGCCCGGTCTCGTCGGTCGAGTGGGCCGCTCACCTGATCAGAGTTTCAGGGGCCCGGTCAGAGTTCCAGGGGCCAGTGGTGCGGGCCGGTGCTGATCCGGTGGGTGCCGTCGGGGTGGACGGTGAGGGTGCAGCGATCGGGGGCGGGGCGACCGGCGTCCCGCCACCAGGCGTGCGCGGCTTCGACCTCGTCCCAGAGCTCGCGCGGCCCGAGCTGCAGCACCGGCCACGGATGCTCGTCGCGGATCATGCCGACGCGCGCCCAGGATCCGGTGCGGCGGTCGTGCAGTTCGACGTCGCGGTGCCGCTCGTCGCGGTCCTCGACGGTGAGGTGGCAGTGCGGTACCCGGAGCCCGATGGTGAAGGCGGCGCGGGAGAACTCGACCACCTCGTACAGCTCCGGACCGCGCAGCGCGGTGCTGCTGCGCCGCGCCGCGCGGAGTTCGTCCTCGGCCGGTTCGAGGTGGTGCCTGCGCTCCTGCCGCAGCCGCATGAACGAGAGCCGCGTGCCGCAGCGCCCGGTGGCCGAGCCGTCCGGCCGCACGTCCAGCCTGGTGAGCGCGTCTTCGCCGTAGTCGGTTCCCCACGGCAGCAGCACCAGTCCGCCGACGCGGGTCTGCTCGATCCAGGCGCGCGGGACGGCGCGCGCCGAGGCCGTCGCGATGACCCGGTCGTGGGGCGCACCGGGCGGGTGCCCGGCCGCGCCCTCGCCGGTGATCACGTCCACGTCGTGGCCGGTGGCGGCGAGCACGTCCCGGGCTCGGGCGGCGAGTCCCGGGTCGATCTCCACCGAGGTCACCTGACCGTGCGGGCCCACCCGGTCGCGCAGCAGCGCGGCGTTCCACCCGGTTCCGGTGCCGATCTCCAGGACGCGCAGGCCCGGTCGCAGGTCCAGCGCGTCGAGCATCTCGGCGACGAGCGAGGGCTTGCTGCACGAGCTCGTCGGCGTCCGCGCGTCGCCGCCGGGTTCGCCGTCCTCGACCTGCGTCACGACCGGTTCGTCGGCGTCGACCAGTGCGTGCCAGCGCGCGGGTTCCCGGTCGAGGGAGACCGGGGTGAAACCGTCCGATTCGGGGTCGTCGTCCCAGATCACCGGCGGGATGAATGCGCTGCGCGCGGTCCGGAGCGGAGCCTTGTCGTCCACCGCGGACTACTTCTCGCGCTCCGGACCTTCGTGCTTGTTCCCGTCGTCGTCCGTCCCCCACGTCTCCCACTTGTCCGGTTGCGGCGTGCCCTGCCCGTCCCGGTCGGCGTCCCGTCGGCCCATCGCTTCGCCCTTCCTGCATCGGAACCGCGTCGAATTCCAGGGTGCCGGAGCCGTCAGGCGAGGTGGGAGGTGCTGCGGGGTGAACCGGTTGGCGAGATCGAGTGCGGTGAACTTCCTTGATCGACGGGTGGGGGAGTGCTACGCCGCTTCGGCGGCGAGCTCGTGGGTGATCAGCGGGGTCACCTCGATGTCGGCCCAGGGCCAGATCGGCAGGGCGGACAGGATCGCGTGCAGCTGTTCGGCGTCGTCGGCGACCCAGACGCCGACGTTGGCCCGCTTGCCGACGACCGTCCAGAAGTGCCGGATCACGCCGTCGGCGAGCAGTTCGCGGCCGCGCGCCTTCTCGCGGGTGATCACGTCCTCGCGTTCGGCGGCGGGGAGTTCGAAGACGCGGGCGACGTCGACCTGGACGAGGAATTCCACGGGTGCTCCTGTGCATTGGTGGCCGGGCGGCGTGCCCGGCCGGGTGCCGTCACCATACATCGAAGTTCGACGAACTTCGAACTAGTAGGATCGAGCGCATGGCGCGCAACCCCGACCACCCGGACCTGCGGGACGTCCGGCTCGACCGGATCTTCGCCGCGCTCGGCGACCAGGCGCGGCTGCGGATCGTCGCGGTGCTCGCCGACCGCGCCGAGCACCAGCGGGAGGACTTCGCGGTGGAGGTCGGGCCCTCGACGCTCAGCCACCACATGAAGGTGCTGCGGGAGGCGGGCTTGGTGCGCTGCCGGTTCGAAGGCACCCGCTGCTTCGTGTCGCTGCGCGCCGACGTGCTGCGGCGCTACGACCTCGCGCTCGACGGCGTGCTGCGCTCGCTGGTGCGGGAATCGGCCTGAGTGTCCCGATCCGCGTACGCTCGATCTTCGAGCAGGTGGAACGAGGAGGGGTGCCGACGTGGGTGTCGTGTCCGTCGCCGGGCGGTGGGTCAACAAGGTCGTCGCGCCGGTGGTCCTGCGGTGCGGGAAGTGGCCCGAGAACGGCCGCACGAGCATGGCGGTCGTGTCCTACTCGGGCCGCAAGTCCGGCCGGGAGTTCACGCTCGTCGTCGCGATCCGCCGCACCGAGTCCGGCGCCACCATCGCCGTCGAACTGCCCGACCAGAAGCGCTGGTGGCGCAACTTCCTGCAGCCCGGCCCGCTCACCATCGACATCGGCGGCGACCGCCGCACCGGCCGGGCCCGCGCCGTCCGCGACGACGGCGGCAAGGTCCGGATCCACGTCGAGCTCGACTGAGCTCCGGTAGCTCAGCCGTCGAACCGGCCGTGCTTGATCGCGGTGAGGAAATCGGTCCACTGGGTGTTGGTGGTCGTTAATCGAGCGGAATCCGGGGCCTTCGTGTCGCGTATCGCGGCGCGACCGCCGATCCGGCCGATCTCGACGCAGTTGTTCCCACCGCTGTAGCTCGACTTCCGCCAGTTCTCCGGCATGCTTCCTCTTCCTGTCATGACAACGCGGCGATCAGATCCGCGGAATCGGCTGGGCTCAGCGCCGTTTTGCGCAAGGTCTCGACCGCTGCGCGATAGGTCTTGACCGCCTTCACGTCCGTGATGGTCGTGGAGGTGTCGAAGTGTTCGAGCTGCACCACCGGCTTGGCCTGCGCGAATTCGATCAAGGCCCAAGAACCGCTCAGCGCCGGCCCGCACGGTCGGTCGAGCGGGAGGACCTGGATCTCCACGTTGTCGCGCTGGCCCGCCCGGGTGAGTTCGTGGAGTTGTTCGCGCATGAGGTCCGGCGGACAGGCGGGGTAGCGGAGCCCCGCTTCGCCGATGATCGCGTGGAGCCGCTTCGGATGTTGTCCGGTGAGCACGTGCTGACGGCCGATGCGTTGCTGGGCGCGTTGTTCGGCTTCGCTGCGGCTGGACGCCCCGAACTCGGCGATGATGTGCCGCGCGTAGTCGTAGGTCTGCAACAGGCCCGGAATCATCAGCGGTTCCACGTTGATGATTTGCGTCGAGGTCCGTTCGTATTCGGTCAGAGCGGCTAGCTGCTTGTCGGTGCCGGGCGCGACCCAGTTCGGTTCGAGCGCGTCGCGAGCGAGTTCGAGGATGCGGTCTCGCTCGGTTCCGGTGACGCCGAGAACGGCGAGGATGGTCGCGGTATCGGCTTCGCTGGGAGTGAGTTTGCCGTTCTCCCAACGGGAAACGTGCGAGTTGCTGCGTCCCACCAGCTCGGCCAGGTCTCGGGAGGTCATCCCGGTGGCCCGCCTGGCTTGCCACAGCTCGACGCCAAGCGCGCGAGCCCGTGGGGTGTCTGCGCTGCTCGCCATGTCGAACATCGTAAGTCGTGACCACGTGCGTTCCCCGCCATCACCCGAAGGTGGATCTTGTGCGATCCGACGCATGCACTCACGATTGATGCATGCACCAAGATGACGGTTCGCCACCTCCGCGGCAGCAGCGATCGATCGGTTCCGCCACCTCGTTCCCGGCGCGGGTCCGGTACCGGGCCGGGGCGGCGGGGAGGTGCGGCGGGTCGTGCACATCGCGATGTCCACAGTGGAGGGTGGCTGGTCGGCGCTCTGCGGGGTGCGGTTGCCCGCCGCGGACACCGAGCAGATCTCCGACCTGCTCGGGATGCCGTGCATGGCCTGCACTCGGGTGCTCGCGGCCCGGTCCCAGGTGACGATCGGCGCCGACCCGCTGGTCGTGCTCGAAGCGGGGTAGCCCCGCTCGACCGAAGATCCGGTTCGCCGCCACGCCTTCCGCCGGCGGTGGGCCGAGCCCCGCCGGGCCGCTCCCGCCTCCCCGACCGCGAGCGCCCGGCGGGGCACCCGCATCCGCCTCCACGACCTCCCCCGGGTGGGCGCGGATGCTCCCGGGCGGTGCCGTGCCCCGAGCCGCCCGGCCGCGCCTTCCCCCGCGACCGCCTGGCGAACCGCGGGGGGAGGCGTGCGGGGAAGGGGCGTTGGTCCCGTTCTGAACTGGGATTCCGGTGGCCTTCGGCTGCTGCGTTCACCTCGTTCGCCCCGCAGCATGGGGAACGGGCGAGACCGGGGGAGGGACGCGATGACGGGATTGCGGGAGGCCACGACCTGGCCCGCGCTGCGGGTCGAGGACTGGACGGGCACGCGGGACACGCTGCACCTGTGGACGCAGGTCGTCGGCAAGGTGCGGCTCGCGCTGGCGCCGATGGTCAACCACTGGTGGCAGTCCGCGCTGTACGTCTCGGCGCGCGGCCTCACCACCTCCGCCGTCCCGCACGGCGGAGCGCTCTTCGACGCCGAGTTCGACTTCTGCGCGCAGGTGCTGCGGATCCGCACCGCCGACGACGAGCGGATCGTCCGGCTCGAACCGAAGTCGGTGGCCGCGTTCCACCGGGAGGTGATGGGCGCGCTCGACGACCTCGGGCTGCACACCGGCATCCACGCGGCGCCGAACGAGGTGCGCCACGCCATCCCGTTCCAGCAGGACACCGAGCACGCCACCTACGAGCCGGCCAGCGCGCACCTGTGGTGGCGCCAGCTGGTCGCCGCGCACCGCGTGTTCCAGGAGTTCCGCGCGGAATTCCTCGGCAAGGCCAGCCCGGTGCACTACTTCTGGGGCGCGATGGACCTCGCCGTCACCCGGTTCTCCGGCAGGCCCGCGCCGCCGCACCCCGGCGGGGCGCCGAACTGCCCGGACGAGGTGATGGTGGAGGGCTACTCACACGAGCTCAGCAGCTGCGGGTTCTGGCCCGGCGGTGATGGCGAAGGGTTGTTCTACTCCTACGCCTACCCGGAACCGGCCGGATTCCGGGGCCATCCGGTGCCGCCCGAGGCGGCGTCCTACCGGGCGGACCTCGGCGAGTTCGTGCTCGACTACGCCGACGTGCGCGCCGCGGCCGACCCGGACCGCACGCTGCTCGACTTCCTGCGCGGCAGTTACGAAGCCGCCGCGCGCGCGGGCGACTGGGACCGCCCTCTCCTGGAGGCCGCGCCCCGCGCCCGCCTCAGGTGAACGGGTCCGCCCGCCCAGGGCGGCGCGGCGGGCGGGCGGTCACCCGGGCAGCTTCCGCTCGACGGCGGTGAGGACGAGGTCCAGGCCGTACTCGAACTCCGCCTCGTGGTCGCACACCGCGAGGTGCGGGGCGATGGCCGTCAGCGACGGCAGTTCCGCGGATTCCAGGGTCCGCCTGCGCTGCCCGCCCGCCGCCGGATCGGTGCCGAAGGACGGCCCCGCGTTCACCTCGCGCAGCAGGCTGCCGACCAGGAAGCCGAGCGCGGCGCGCAGCGCGTGCACCGCCTCCCGCGGCGGACAGCCCGCGTCCAGCAGGGGCGCGACGGCCGCGGCCAGCGGGGCCAGCCCGGCCGGTGAGCCGAGCTGCCGGGTCAGCACGGTCGGCGCGGCCTTCGGGTGCGCCAGCATCGCGGTGCGGAAACCGCGCGCCACCGCCTCCATCCGCTCCCGCGGGCTGCCGTCGGCGGGCGGCGCGGGGATGCCGGCGAGCAGCGCCTCCGCGATGCCGTCCAGCACGTCGTCCTTGTCGGCGACGTGGTTGTAGAGGCTCATCGGATCGACGCGCAGCCGCTGGGCGATCTTGCGCATGCTGATCTGGTCGAGGCCCTCCTCGTCGACGAGCGCCAGCGCCGCCTCGACGACGCGCTCGCGGGACAGCGTCGCGCTGCCGCGGGGCGGTCTGCCGCGGCGGCCCTTCGGTCCGGTCGTGGTCACGGGGCCAGTGTGCCCCACCCTTGTCGATATCTACAGCGTAGGTATAAGGTCACCACCGAAAGCCTACGGTGTAGGTAAACGATCCGAGGAGGGATGATGTCGACGCTCGACGTCATCAACAAGCTGCCCGCCGCCTTCGACCGCGAAGCCGCCGACGGGATCGAAGGCACCATCCAGCTCAACATCTCGACCCCCGTGCACGTGACCGTCGCCGACGGCGAACTCCGCGTCACCGAAGGCACCGCCGACGATCCCGACGCCACGCTCACCAGCTCCGACGAGGACCTGCTGGCGATCCTGCGCGGCGAAGCCGACGGCGTCGCCTCCTTCCTCGCCGGCAAGCTCCAGGTCGAAGGGGACCTGCAGCTCGCCAAGGAGTTCCCCGGCCTGCTCGACCCGGCCGCGCTCGCATGAGCCGGTTGTTCGGCGAGATCGCGCAGAACGGCTACGTCGTGCGCGACCTCGACACCGCCATCGCGAACTGGGTCGAGGTGCTGGAAGTCGGACCCTGGTTCTACTTCGAAGGCCTGCGCTTCGAGGACTTCCGCTACCGCGGCGAACCGTCCGAAGCGCGCGTCGACCTCGCGCTCGCCAACTCCGGCGACCTGCAGATCGAACTGATCCAGCCCGCCGACGACTCCCCGTCCATGTACCGGGACTTCCTCGCCGCCGGGAACGAAGGGCTCCAGCACGTCTGCTACTGGACCACCGAGTACCAGCAGCTCTACGACACCGCCCTCGCCCGCGGCTACACCGTCGGGCAGGAAGGCGCGGTCGGCGGCGCCCAAGGCCGCTTCGCCTACCTGGAAACCGGATTCCACCCCGGCACCGTCGTCGAGATCTCCGACGTCAGCGGCCCCAAGCGGTCGGTGTTCGACTTCATCCGCAAGACCGCCGCCGAGTGGGACGGCAGCAAGCCGATCCGCCGGATGTGAACCACCCGGCGCTCCCCGAGCGCCGAGGGCCCGCCGTTCGGACGCGCACGGGCGCACCCGCGCCGCACCCGTCGCGTCCGAGCGGGCACGGGCACCACCCCGACCAGGAGGACACCGTGAGCATCCCGCTGCCCGCCGACGACGAACTCTCCGACAAGAACCGCAGGCTGCTGCGCGGACTCCCGGACGCCAACATCTTCCGGATGGTCGCCAACGCGCCGAACAGCCTCAAGCCGTTCCTGGACCTGGCCGGCTCGCTGCTCATGCAGTCCGAGTTCGACAAGCGCGCCAGGGAGATCGCCATCCTGCGCATCGCGACCATCACCGGATCGCACTACGAGTGGGCGCAGCACGTCCGCATCGCCAAGCTCGTCGGCGTCACCGACGACGAGATCGAACGCGTCGGGGTCGACGGCCCGGTCAGCGGCTTCGACGAGAGCACCCGGCTCGTCATCGACGCCGCCGAGGACCTCACCCGCAACGTCCGCCTGGACGACCGGCTGCTCGAAGCGCTGCTCGCCGAGCACGGCACGCGGCGCACCACCGAATTCATCCTGTGCTGCAGCTACTTCAACATGGTCAGCAGGTTCCTGGAATCCACCCGGGTCCCGCTGGAGGACGCCCCACTGATCTGACCGCGATCGCCCCGTTCGCCGCTCGTTTCTAACGGACTCGGACGGGGCGCCGCGCCGTCACGCCTTCGCCAGCGCCTCGTCGATCTTCGGCACCAGGTTGTCCAAGGTGAACGGGATGCTCGACACCGTCGCCGAACCCAGCGCCATCGTCAGGTCGTAGTCGTCGAGCACCACCAGCGCGCCGCGCTTGGCCGCGGGCAGGTTGTTCAGCAGCGGATCCGCGCGCACCGCCGCCACGTCCGTCGGCTTCGCCGTGGTGACGATGACGACGTCGGCGTCCAGCAGCGACACCTGCTCCTTGCTGACCTTCACGTTGAACTTGCCGCCGCTGTCCATGCCCTCGATGGACGGGGCGAGCTTCAAGCCCAGCTGCTCCAGCAGCGCGGTCCGCGCGTCCTGCTTCGTGTAGGCCGCGTAGTTGCCCGCCGAATCGGTGCGCACCGTGACGTGCGTGCGGCCCTCGAACTTCGGGTTGTCCGCGCGGACCTGCTCGATGCGGGCCTGGGTCTCGGCGATCAGCCGGTTCGCCGCGTCCTCCTCGCCCAGCGCGCGGCCGATCGTCTCGGCCTGCAGGCGCCAGTCCACGCCGTAGTCGATGGTGCCCGGCGGCTGCGCCACCACCGGCTTGAACGCGTTCAACCGGTTGAACTGGTCCTGCGTCAACGCGCTCTGCACGCCGAGGACCACGTCCGGCATCAGCGCGATCACCGCTTCGACGTCCACGTCGCTGCCCAGCTGCTTCGGCTTCGCCTGCCCCAGCATCGGCTCCACCCACGGGCCGACGCCCGACTCCCACGGGCCCCACGCGGTGAGCCCGACCGGCACCACGCCCAGCGGCAGCAGCACGTCGTGGTCGGTGATGCCCAGCGAGACGACCTTGCCCGGAGCCGCGGGGATCTCGGCGGTGCCGAACTTGTTCGGGATCCGCACCGGGAAACCGGGGCCCGCCGCCTGGCCCGACGGCGCGGGCGAACCACCCGCGCAGGCCGCCAGACCTGCGGCGAGCAGGCCGGTCGCGCCGGCCAGGAAACCGCGCCTGCCCAGGCGGGTCCCGCCGAAGGGCTCGACCCGCGGGTGTGTTCGGTCAGCAGAGGTCATCGCGCATCCTTCATCCGGATCAGTCAAGCGAGGCTAACCTAACAAAGCCGCGCCCGGCTGTGGTGTGACTTCGGACGACCGCTCCGCGAGACCCGTCACCCGGCGATCACTCCGAACCGACCAGCTCCCGGCGCAACCGGGCGGTGCGGCGCGACGGCTGCACGCTGTCCAGCTCCGCGTTCACCGTGCCACCGAGCAGCACCGCGAACGCCGTCACGTACAGCCACAGCAGCACGCCCATCGGCGCGGCCAGCGCACCGTAGACGGGGGAGTGCTCGATCGTCACGTCCAGGTAGATCCGCAGCGCCAGGCTGCCCCCGAGCCACACCAGCAGCGCCAGCGCCGCCCCCGGCAGGTGCTCCAGCCACGGCGCCCGCAGCGGCAGCGACAACGAGTACAACGTGCACAGCGAGGCGATCGACCCGATCACGATCACCGGCCAGTACAGCGCGTACACCACCACCGACGCCTGCGGGAACCAGTCCGCGATCACCGACGGGCCCACCGCCAGCAGCGGCAGCAGCACGATCCCGCCGAACAGCGCCACCGTGTACAGCAGCACCGACATCAACCGCTGCCGCACCACGTTCCGCTGGCCGGCCAGGCCGTACACCACCGAGATCGTGTCGATGAAGACGTTCAGCGCCGCCGAACCCGACCACAGCGCCAGCACGAAACCGATCGAGATCACCCCGGCCCGCCCCGAGCTGAGCACCTCGTCCAGCACCGGCTGCAGCAGCTCGTCGATCGCCTGCGGGGACAGCACCGTCGCCGCCCCGGACACCAACGCGTTCCGGACCGCGGTGATCGTCTCCCCGCCGAGCACGCCCGCCAGGTAGCCGAGCGTGCCGACCAGGCCCAGCAGCACCGGTGGCATCGAGATCAGCGTGAAGAACGCCGCCTCCCCGGCCAGCCCGGTCAGCCGGTGCCGCGCGCTGGCGCCGATGGTCTTCTTCGTGAGCCGCCACAGGCCGCGCAGCTGCCGGTTGCGCGGCTGCCCGTGCCAGATCCGGTCCACGAGCGTCCGCTGCGGTGTCAGCACGATCCAGTTCCCCTTTCCGGCGCCGCGTTCGAGAACGCGGGGTCGTGCACGCTGCGACTCGTCCGCCGCGGCTCGCGTTGCGGGAGAGTGGGCCAGATCACGGGAGTGCGGTCCTGATCCGGGCCTCGGCGGTGGAACCGGGCCCGATACCGTGCGGCGAGATCCACTTCCCCTGGAGCGGCATGAAGAACCTCATCGCCGGAGCCCGCGCGCTGGGCACCGGATTCGGCCTGATCGTGCGGTCCCCGCGGCTGCTGCTGATCGGCGCGATCCCCGCACTGCTGAGCGCGGTGCTGCTGCTCGGATCGCTCGGCGCGCTGCTGTACTTCAGCTCGGACCTGGTGACCGCGCTGACCCCGTTCGCCGACGGCTGGACCGACTGGCTGCGCCAGGCGTTCCGGGTGGTGCTGGGCGTGGCCCTGGTCGGTGCGGCCGCGCTGCTCGGCTCGATCTCGTTCATCGCGCTGACCCTGCTGATCGGCGGACCGTTCTACGAGCACATCGCCGAACAGGCCGAACAGCGGCTCGGGCTCGACACCGCCGACGACGGCGCCGGGTTCGCCCGGCAGCTCGGCCGCGGGGTGCGGGACGCGGTGAAGCTGGTGCTGGTGGCGCTGGCCGGCGCGGTCGTGCTGTTCGCGCTGGGCTTCGTACCGGTGCTCGGGCAGACGGTGGTGCCGGTGCTGGGAGCCGTGTTCGGCGCCTGGGTGGTGGCGCTGGAGATGGTCGGCCTGGTGTTCGCGCGCCGCGGCCTCACCGTGCGGGACCGGCACCGCTCGCTGGCGGCGAACAAGGCGAGCACGCTCGGCTTCGGGCTGCCGACCTACCTGCTGTGCCTGGTGCCGGTGCTGCAACTCGTGATCATTCCCGCCGCCGTCGTCGGCGGCACGCTGCTGGCGCACCGGCAGCTCGACGGCACCGAGGGCACCGGGACGTCCCCCGGGCGACCTACAGTGCGGGAATGACGCAACCCACCACTCCCGACGACTCGTACCTGAAGTCCGTTGCCGCGGCGACCGAGCGGGCCGTGGCCACCGCGGCACCGATCCGCTCCGAGCACGACGGCGCGTCCGCCGCGGTGCGCGACCGGGCCGAGCGGTGGCTCGACGAGCACGCCGCGGACCTGCTGGGACTCAGCCACGACCTGCACGAGCACCCGGAGGAGGGCTTCGCCGAGCACCGCTCGGTCGCCGCCGTCGCCGACCTGCTGCGCGCGCAGGGCTTCGACGCGCGGGTCGGGGTGGGCGAGCTGCCGACCGCGCTGCTGGCGAGCACCGGCAGCGGCGGCCCGCACGTGGCGGTGCTCGCCGAGTACGACGCGCTGCCCGGGGTGGGGCACGCCTGCGGGCACAACATCATCTGCTCGGCCGGCGTCGGCGGGTTCCTCGGCGCCGCCACCGCGGTCGGCGAGGTCGGCGGCAGGCTCAGCCTCGTCGGCACGCCCGCCGAGGAAGGCGGCGGCGGCAAGGAGATCCTGGCCCGCGCCGGGATCTTCGACGACGTGGACGCGGTGGTGATGCTGCACCCGTTCTCGCACGACGTGGCCACCCACCCGTTCCTCGGCCGCCGCCAGGTCGACGTGACCTTCCACGGCATCGCCGCGCACGCCTCGGCGCAGCCGTTCATGGGCCGCAACGCGCTCGACGCGGTGGTGGCGACCTACCAGGGCGTGGCGGCGCTGCGCCAGCACATGCCCTCCGGCGACCGGGTGCACGGCATCATCACCGACGGCGGGCAGCGGCCCAACGTGGTGCCGGAGCGCGCCGCCGCCCAGTTCTACGTGCGCTCCGCCGACCCCGACTCGCTGCGCGACCTCGCCGACCGCATCGACCGGATCGCGCGCGGTGCCGCCGAGATGACCGGCTGCGGCGTGGAACTCGTCTGGGACCGGCAGTACCCGTACCTGCCGATCCGGCACAACGACGCGCTCGCCGCCCGCTGGGCCGAGCACCAGGCCAGGCGTGGCCGCACCTCGCTGCCCCGCGGCGTGGTGCCCGAGTACCTCACCGGCTCCACCGACCTCGGCAACCTCAGCTACCGGATGCCCGCCATCCACCCGATGATCGGGCTCGACGACGCCGGACTGTCGCTGCACACCGCCGGATTCGCCACCGCCGCCCGGTCCGAGGCCGGGGACCGGGCCGTGCTGGACGGCGCGACCGGCCTCGCCCTCACCGCCCTCGACTACCTGGCCGACGAACGGCTGCGCGCCGCCGTGCACGCCGAGTTCGAGCAGGCCGGCGGAGCACTGGACGTGCCTTCTTTCTTCGATTGATCGGCTCGTTTTGCTTTGCGGGTGGGGTGGCGGAACCTCAGCTGTCCCCTCGCTGCGGGATCTTTTTCCCGAGTGGGGTAGGCACCCGGGTAAAAAGTGTTCAAGGGAGGGGAAAGCTGAG
>NZ_JAIUKB010000076.1:0-29894 GCF_020176785.1 Saccharopolyspora sp. 6V
TTCCCTGTCTTATACCACCTCCCGCGGCGCCCCCGGGGGGGGGCCCCCCCCCGGGGGCCCCGGGGGGGGGTTTTTTTTCCCCCGGGGGCCCCCCCCCCCCCCCAAAAAGCTGTCCTCGCGAGGGAACCGCTGAGAACCCGCTGGTGGTCCGGTTGCGTGCGTGGTCGTTGGCTCAGCGGCTTCGCCGCTGACGGGAAGAACGGCTGAGCGGGAGGTGGCGGGTTCGGGGGGCGGGGCGCGGGCGCTGCGTACGATCGGCGTCGCCCGAACGAACCCGACGAGCCAGGTGTGTCTGCTGTGGACGAATTAGTCAGGTCGTGGAGCGACGAGCTGCTCGACTCCGGGTCGGCGCTGACCCTGCTGCTGGGCCTGGTCGCCCTCGGCCTCGTGCTCAACCGCGGCAGCTGGCGGCTGCTGCGCAACGTGGTGACCATCGCGCACGAAGGCGGGCACGCCGTGGTCGCGCTGCTCAGCGGCCGCAAGCTCAACGGCATCCGGCTGCACTCCGACACCTCCGGGCTCACCCTCTCCACCGGGCGTCCCACCGGGCCCGGCATGGTGTTCACCCTGTTCGCGGGCTACCCGGCGGTGTCCCTGCTCGGGCTCGGCGGGGCCGCGCTGGTGTCGTTCGACCAGGAGCGGGTCGCGCTGTGGGCGGCCGTGGCGCTGCTGGCGCTGATGCTGCTGGCCATCCGCAACGCCTACGGGGTGCTGTCCATCGTCGTCACCGGCGGCGCGCTGTTCGCGGTGTCCTGGTTCGCCACCCCGCAGTGGCAGGCCGCGTGCTGCGTGCTGTTCAGCTGGTTCCTGCTGTTCGGCGGGCTGCGGCCCATCGCGGAGCTGCGCGGCAAGCGCACCAGGGGGCGGGCGCCCAGCTCGGACGCCGACCAGCTCGCCCGGCTCACCCGGACCCCCGCCGGGCTCTGGCTGGGCGTCTGGTTCCTGCTCGGCGGTGCGGCGCTCGTGCTCGGTGGCCGCTGGCTGCTGCTCATCCCGCAGCTCTGACGGGCCCGAACGGGGTCGCGCCGTCCACAGTGGCCTTGTGCCGGACCGGTTCCGTGGCGCAGCATCGCCGGGTGACGACCTTCGAGATCCCCGACGTCCGCCCGGTCCACCGCATCGGGTACGGCGCGATGCAGCTCGCCGGGCCGGGCGTGCTCGGCCCGCCCACCGACCCGGCCCGCGCGGAAGCGGTGCTGCGCCGCGCGGTGGAGCTCGGGGTGGACCACATCGACACCGCCGACTTCTACGGCCCGTGGACGGTCAACGAGCTGATCGCGAAAGCGCTGCGGCCGTACCCGGACGACCTGCTGCTGGCCACCAAGATCGGGGCCTACCGGGACCGCGAAGGAGCCTGGCTGCCGCTGTCGCACCCGGACGCGTTGAAGTCCCAGGTGCACGACAACCTGCGCCGGCTGGGGCGGGACGTCCTCGACCTCGTCTACCTGCGCCACGTCGCCGACCGGCCGGGGATCGAGCTCGCCGACCAGCTCGGCGCCCTCGTGGAACTCCGCGACCAGGGCCTCGTGCGCGGCATCGGGCTGTCCCACGTGACCGCCGAGCAGTTCGAGCAGGCCCAGCGGCTGACCTCGATCGCCGCGGTGCAGAACGCCTACAACCTGCTGGACCGCGGCAGCGCCGATCTGCTGGAGCGCACCGCGCGGCTCGGCGTGGCGTTCGTGCCGTTCTTCCCGCTCGGCTCCGGGTTCGTCGCCGACAGCGGGGTGCGCGACGACCAGGTGGTGCGGTCGATCGCGCAGCGGCGCGGAGCCCGGCCCGCGCAGGTGTCGCTGGCCTGGTTGCTGCGCCGGTCCCCGAACGTGCTGGCGATCCCCGGGACCTCCTCGATCGAGCACCTGGAGGTCAACGTTTCGGCCGATCGGGTGGACTTGTCGGACGAGGACGTGGCCGAGCTCGACGCGCTCGTGGCCGAGGGCACCGCCGCCGAGCAGGCCCGGTGATCATCGCGCCGCCGTCCGGGGGATGATGATCACTTTCGTGGCAACGGCGGTGGACGGAGGAGGCCCGTGGACGGTGCTCCGCGTACTGGACATCACCCAGTAGTCTGGCGAACACGGGGAGACGTTCGGGGACCGGCGTGGTGCGACGAGCCTGGGGGCCGGAAGGCCTCCGCGCGGGACGCCCGCTTCCTGGCGACCGGGCGTCTCGCCCTGCCCGGCGCGTGGTCCGCCGGTGCGGTCGACGGACAGGTGAACTGAGCATGGGTGACCCCCTCGACCCGGATGCTGGGGCCGGGGCGCAGCCGGAACGCGGTGGCTGGCGCGCGACGCTGGTCCTGCGGTGGGCCGAACGGCTCGCCGCGTGCTCCCCGGACCTCGTCGAGGTGTCCGACGTGGAACTCAAGCACGCGCTGGCCGAGCTCGCCGACGAACTGGCCGAAGCGTTGCAGGACCCGTCGCGAGCCGCCGAATCCGGCCGGATCGTCGGGGAACGGCTCGTGGAGCTGCGCGCCACCGGCCCCGGCAGCCTCCAGTGCACGCTGGAGCTGATCCGCGACACCGTCGTCGGCGAATCCGGGGTCGGCGCCGTCGGGCACCTGCTGGAACTGCTCACCTCGATCGCCGCCGGCTATTCCGCGGCGGACCGGGAACGCGCCGAGGTCCAGCAGCGCACCACCGCGCAGCTGCTGCTGCGCGCCGACCGGGAACGCCGCGCCAGCGACGCCCGGTTCCGCGAGGTGTTCACCAGCACGCCCATCGGCGTCGCGATCTGCGACCTCAAGGGCCGGTTCACCGAGGTCAACCCGGCGCTCGCCGACATCCTCCGGCACCGCGAAGCGGACCTGCTGGAGATGAGCATCCACGATCTTTTCCACCCGGAGGAGGCCGCCTACCTCAACGCGGCCTACGCCGAACTCGCCGAAGGCGGCCCGGGGCAGCGGCTGCGGGAACGCCGCAGGCTGCTGCGCGCCGACGGCGAGCAGGCCTGGACCTACCTGGCCGTGTCGCTGCTGCGCGGCGCCGAAGGCGAACCGCGGCACATCGTCACGATGGTCGAGGACATCAGCGACCTGTACCTGCTGCAGGAACGCATCCAGTACCAGGCGCTGCACGACGCGATGACCGGGCTCGCGAACCGGCAGTACTTCCGCACCAGGCTCGAAGCCGCGCAGGGCAACTTCCCGCCGGACGGGATGCTCACCCTCTACCACCTGGGTCTCGACGGGTTCGAGCTGATCAACGACGGACTCGGCTACGAGACCGGCGACAAGGTGATCCGCGCCGTCGCGCACCGGTTGGAGCAGCTGGTGGAGAACGAGGAAGCGCTGGTCGCCCGCTTCGGCGGCACCGAATTCGCCATCCTCATCAGCGAATCGCCGCACACCCCGGCGATCCCCGAGTTCGCGGCGCTGATCAACGAGGAGCTGTCCGAACCGATCTACATCGGCAGGCACGGCATCGCCACCTCCGCCAGCATCGGCGTGGTGCGCCGCCGCGTCGCCGAAGCGGATCCGGCGAACATGATGTGGGCTGCGGACGTGGCGCTGCGCCGCGCGGAGATCGCCGGCGCCCGGCAGTGGGCGCTGTTCGACCCGGACATCGCACCGGACGAGCGCACCGAGGCGCAGCTGGCGGCGATCATGCCGGGCGCGCTGGAGCTCGGCGAGTTCCAGGTCTGCTACCGGCCGGTGATGGCCCTGGACACGGGCGCGCTGATCTCGGTGGAGGCGCAGCTGCGGTGGGACCCGCCGGACCACGGGGCGCTGGGCCACCGGGAATGCCTCCAGCTCGCGGAGCGCTCCGGGGTGACGCTGTCGTTGCGGGACTGGCTGCTGCGCGAAGCGTGGGGCCAGGTCGGGCTGTGGCACCGCTCCGGTTACCGGACCTGCTTCCTGGTGGAGCTGAGCGAGAACCAGGTGCGGGACCCGGACCTGGTGGCGCTGGTGCGGTCGGTGCTCGAAGACGGCGATCTGGACCCGAGCTGGATGCACCTGGCCGTGCCGACCCGGGTGGTGATGGAGGCTTCCGAGGAACTGCTGGAGAACCTGCGGCTGCTGCGGGGGCTGGGGGCGCGCGTGCTGCTGCACAGCTTCGCCGGTTCGGCACCGGAACTGCGGGCGCTGCGGCGGATCCCGGTGGACGGGGTGCGGCTGGCGGAAGAGCTGGTCGACCTGGTGCACGGGTGCGTGGACCCGGACGACCCGGCGGTGCGCGCGGTGCGGCAGCTGGCCCCGCTGATGCACGACAGCGGTGTCAAGATCTGCACCGGCGAGGTCGCCGACGAGCAGCAGGAACGGCACTGGGTGGACGCGGGCTGCGACTTCGCGGTCGGCCCCCGCTACGGCGAGCCGGTCACCGCGTGGGACGCGCAGGCGTTGCTGCGGAAGTTCGGTGCCGCGCAACCGCCGCACGAGCACGACCACGAGTCGGAGGGCGACGTCGTCTGACGTGGGCCTCGTGGCCGACCAGGCGCGGGGCGGGCGGATCAGCTGCCCGGTCCGGTGGTGGGGCGGTGGCGCGCGACCGAGAAGCGGATCAGCAGGCCCAGCACCATCCACATCAAGAAACGGGCCCAGGTCACCAGCGGGTAGTGCAGCGCCAATACCACGCACGCGAGGATGGCCAGGACGGGGAGCCACGGCACGAGGGGCACCCGGAACGCGCGCGTGAGGTCCGGCCGGGTGACGCGGAGCCGCAGCACTCCGCCGGACACGATCGCAAAAGCCGCCAGCGTGCCGATGTTCGACAGTTCGGCGAGCTCGGTGATCGGTGTGGTCCCGGCTACCAGGGCCACCCCCGCGCCGAGGACGACGGTGATCCGCTGCGGTGTGCGCCGCTTCGGATGCACCGCCGCGAACCAGCGCGGCAGCAGGCCGTCCCGGCTCATCGCGAGGAACACCCGTGCCTGCCCCATCATCATGACGAGCACGACCGCAGCGAGCCCCACCACTGCTCCCGTCGCGACGCCCAGGGCCGTCCACGTCGCACCGACCATCCGCAACGCGCCGGTGACCGGCGCCGCGGGGTCGATCCGGTCGTAGCGGACCATGCCGGTGAGCACGAGTGACACCGAGACGTAGAGCGTCGAGCACACCAGCAGGGTTCCGGCGATGGCCAGCGGCACCGTCCGCTGCGGCTGCCGGGTCTCTTCCGCCGAGGAGGCGATGATGTCGAACCCGGTGTAGGCGCCGAAGACGATGGCACCGCCGGTGAGCACTCCCACCGGGCCGTACCGGGTCGCTTGCGCATCGAAAATGCTGATCAACGGGGTCTCCCACGCGCCACCCGTCGGCGAGGCCCGGGGAGCGGGCACGAACGGCGACCAGTTGGCGGGATCGACGTGGCGTGCACCCACGAGTACGAACGCGATCGCGGCCAGCACCTTGACGGCGGTCATCACCGTCGTGACCCGAGCGGTGAGCCGGATGCCGAGGACGAGCACCACGGTGAGTGCGAGGACCAGCGACATCGCGGGCACGTTGAGCACCGCGTCCGGGCCGCTCAGGGTGGCGGGAAACCGGATGCCCAGCACGCCGAGCAGGTCTTCCAGGTAGCCGGACCACCCGACCGAGACGGCGGCTGCGCCGACGGTCATCTCCAGCATCAGGTCCCAGCCGATCACCCATGCGCAGAACTCGCCGAGCGCCGCGGCCGCGTAGGTGTAGGCGCTGCCGGCCACCGGGACGCTGCCCGCGAACTCGGCGTAGGAGACCGCGACCAGCAACGCCACCGCGGCACCGATCACGAACGAGACCGTGATCGCGGGTCCGGCGTAATCGGCCGCCGCTGTCCCGGTGAGCACGAACAAGCCGCTTCCCACGGTCACCCCGATGCCCATCATGGTGAGCGGGAGCGGGCCGAGGGTGCGCGGCATCCACGTGTGCGGAGCCTGCGCGTCGGCGATGGTCTGCTCAATGCTCTTGCCGGGCAACGAAGACCTCCCCCATGCGTTCGTCCACGGCCGTGCGGGCCGGCCGTGGGTCGTCGGGACGGTGGCTCGGTGATGGGTCGGCCGCGGGCGTCCATCCGGCTGGTTCGCAGCGGTGAACGGCGCCTCGGCAGACCTCGCGAGTGGTCGAGGAGATCTCGGTGCAGGCGGTGCCGCACGACATCTCCGGCCGGCGTGAACCGGCGGTGTGGTGCTGGACGAGCGCCTGACTGCGGCGCGCCGGGGACGAGTCCATTCGTCCCGTATTATTGCCCGTACAACTAGCCCCCTCGTTGTAGAAGTCGATACTCTAGGTGCTTTCCCCGCCGAGGAGGTAGCCCTCTCGCCGATCACGTTTTTCCCGGTCGTTTATGTCGGAATTGAGGGTGTTCGCTCGTGGCCGTTCCGGGTGGGCTGAAGTGGTGGGAAATGCTCCGATCGGTGGTTTTGGGGATGCGCCTCGGCGCCGTGGTGATGATCGCTTGACCGCGGCTCGTCGGGTCGTGTAGAAGTTATCAACGAATTAAGTGGCGAACTCCGAGGGTCCGGTGGTTCGAAGGTCCGCTCGATAGCGCGGATCATCTTCTGTTTTGCTTCGCCGATCGGTTCTCGTTCTTGACGTCGGTTCCTGGAATTTCGGTGCTCTCCGTTATCGGGTGGGGGAGGTGTGGAACTTCTGCGTGCTGAACTTTGCGCATTGTCGTGTCGGTCGGTCCTGCGGCGTGGCTCGCTGTAGAAGAACGAGTTCCGGAGCGTGTGTCAAGAATGTCGACTGAACCCTTCTCGTCGAGCGGGCCCGCTGAGCGCGTCCTCATCGTTTCGCTGATGAAGTCCGGTACTCACCTGATTCAGGAGTTGATGGTCGCGCTCGGGTACGGGATGTACGGCCAGTCCCGGATCACCGATGACATCCGGCCGGAACTCTCCCGGCCAGCGCGCCTGCGCGCGGCCCGGCTCGTCCACGGCGCGGAGCGGGCCGCTGAGCTGGAGAACGCCGATCCGGACGTGTTCGACCAGGTCACCGGGCAAGCGTGGGAGGCGCTCGGCTGGGCGTGGCAGGCCCGGCTGGGGTTGCCGCTGGAGAATCGGTACGGAGCCACCCTGGTCAACTCCGAGCTGGTGGCTCAAGCGCGTTCCCGCAGCATCGGCTCGCGGTTCTCGGACACCCCGGAGAACGTCTGCTGGATCCTCCCCGAGCTGGACATCAAGAAGATCGACGGCAACTTCATCCAGGAGTGGGCCGATACCGGCGAGCCGCGCATCATCTTCATGTACCGCGACCCGCGGGACGTGATCCTTTCGATGGTGAACTTCCTGTCGGGCAAGACGGCCGCGGGATTCGGGAACTTCAGCGAGTTCAAGGTTTTCAGCGCCATCCTGAACTCGTTCCCCACGATGGACGAGAAGCTCGAGTACGCGCTGAGCGATCCAGCGTTCCCGTGCATGGGAGACCATCGGCGTGCGCTGTGGCTGCTGCACCATCCGCAAGTGTGCGCGGTGTCCTTCGAGGAGCTGGTCGGGCCACGTGGGCTCGGAACCGAACAGCGCCAGGACGCCGCCATCCGGCGGGTACTCGACTTCGTCGGATCCCGGTCGAGCTCTGCCGAGGTCGCCGAGAAGATTTTCCGGGAGGACTCCTTCTCGTTCTTCAAAGGCCAGATCGGCGCTTGGCGCGAGGTCTTCACCGCGCGGCATCGCGAAATCGCCGAGTCGGTGCTCGGCGACGTGCTCAGCTCGTACGGCTACGTGTGATCAGAACTCCGAACAGACGAAGAAGGTGGCAGCATGAATCCGCAGGGTGATTCCGATGGCGAAACGCTGGAGATCAACGAGCCGCGGCTGATCAAGTGTATCGAGGAGGGTGAGCCGGATATCGGCGCCCTCTGGGAGTTCTGCGTGCACTTCGAATTCGAGCGGGACCTGGCGGTCGAGAGCATCGCGAAGTGGATCGGCCCTCCGGAGGGCAAGCGCGTCCTCGACTGCGCTTGCGGATCCGGATTCCCCGGGATCGAACTCGCTCAACGCGGTTACGACGTCACCTGCTCCGACGGTAGCGCCGCGATGCTGCGCCACTTCGAGCGCAACGCCCGCCTCGCCGGAGTCGAGCTCACCCCCGAACTGCTGACCTGGGACGGCTTGGTGCAGCGGTACGAGGATTCGTTCGACGTCGTGCTGTGCCGCGGCGGGGGATCTTACCTCTACGGCGGTACTTGGGACGATGACGCTTCGCCTGACTCGGAAGCGCTCGTCGATTCGCTGCGGCAGTTCGTCGGCTGCGTGCGCCCCGGCGGCGGCCGTCTCTACATCGACATCACTCGCGCGGAGGATCTGGAACGCACCGAGCCGCAGGTGACTCGGCGCCCGCGCATGGTGGTCGGCGGACACGTCGTGGAGCTGTCCGAGACGGTGACTCCGCACCCGGAAACCGGAATGCGGGTGTGGAACAGCGAGCTGCGGGTGGACGGGAACGTCTACGAGTTCGAGCGGCGTTCGCACTACCTGCCGCACGAGCAGCTGGTCGCGGTGCTGGAGAAGGCCGGGCTGTCCGAGGTGAATCGGGAGGTCATCCCCGGCGAACACTACGACGTGTTCTCCGGCGTGCGTGCTTGACCGGAGCGGCACGACGGTACTTCCTCGTTGATCGTGGCCCCCGGAGCACCGATCACGGGCGAGGACCGTTGAGCACGGCGCGGGCCGGCCGCGTGAGCGTGAGCTCCCGCGCGTCGGCGGCGCGGGAGGCCGCCAGGAGGCGGACAATGCGGCCTGCCGGTGCCCGCGGTGGAAGATCTCCGGGTCACCCGCCCGGTGAGACGAACTGGGAGGTTCTCTTGGATCCGGTCCTGCTGGTGTTGAGCGGCGGTCAGAGCGAGTACCGGGAGTACATGCTCGGCAAGATCGCCGAGCGGTATCCGATCGTCCTGCTCACTCCTGATCCGGTGACCTGGGAGCGCGAGTACATCACCGCCGAACTTCGGATCGATCCCGCGGACACCGCGGAGATCGTGGCCACCGCGCGGCGCGCCGCGCAGCGCTACGCAGTCGCCGGGGTGCTGACCTACCACGAGCCCTGCGTCGAGCTGGCGGCGGTGATCGCCGCGGAACTGGGGGTGCCGCGATGTCCACCGCAGGGTGCGGCGCGCTGCCGTGACAAGTGGGCCACCCGGTTGGCGCTGGACGCGGACGGCGTCCCCTCCGCTGCGGCGGAGCTGGTCACCTCGGCGGCCGAGGCGGCCGAGGCGGCTGCCCGGATCGGCTACCCGGTCGTGGTCAAGCCCCGTTCGCTGTCGGCCAGCTTCGGGGTGTCGAAAGTGGACTGCCCCGCCGAGCTGGAACCCGCGTTCGACCGGGCCTTCGCGAGCGGCCTGCCGGAGCCGTGGGAGCACCACAGCGGCGTGCTCGTCGAGGAATACCTGGACGGCCCGGAGATCAGCGTCGACAGCGCGGTCCACGGCGGAGTGGTGGAGAGCCCGGTCTTCGCCCGGAAGGTGCTGGGCTATCCGCCGCACTTCGAGGAACTCGGGCACGTCGTGGCCGACCCGGCCGATCTCGTGGCCGATCCGCAGCAGGTGCGAGATGTGGTCCGCGCGGCGCACTCGGCGTTGGGCGTCGACAACACCGTGACGCACACCGAGCTGCGGCTGACCGCACGTGGGCCTCGGCTGGTCGAGGTCAACGGCCGTTCCGGCGGCGACCTCATCCCCGACCTGGCCGAGCTGGCGACGGGGGTGGACATGGCTGCTGCCGCGGCCGACGTGGCCGCGGGAGTGCCGCCGACGTTGCGGGTCGTCCGCTCGCGGGTAGCGGGAATCCGGTTCTTCTACACCGACGAATCCGGCGTCGTGGACGCACTGGAGCTGGATGCCGCAGAGGGTGAGCTGCCGTGGTTGCACCGGGTGACCTGGCTGGTGGAGCCCGGTACGCTGATCCGTCCCGAACCGGGCAGGAGGTACTTCGCCCGCATCGGTTTCGCGGTGGTGGTGGCTGGTTCGGTGTCCGAATGCGAGCAGCGGATGGCGAAGGTCGCCGAGCTGGTCCGCGTGCGCACCACGGGACGGGCGCGGTCGAATCGGTGGTGAAACCCGTTGCCGCATCCGTTCCGCTCGTCGAGCGGATCGGCGACGAAACCGGTACCAGACTTCCGAGGTGGTCGAGTGCTCCGCAGTGCGTTCCGATCCGAGTCGTTGACGCAGCTCGCGCCGCTCAGGTCGTTGCTGCTGGCGGTCCTGGTGTTCCGCACCGGCTGCGTGCTGCTGCCGTTCTTCGGGCTGTACCTGACCGAAGGGGCGCACGTCTCCGCCGGGCTGGTGACGTTGATCGTCGGATGCTTCGGCCTGGGCGGACTGCTGGCCGACGTCTCGATGCCGGCGACCCTGTCCCGGCTTTCTCCCGGCCGCGCCATCCCGCTGGCCCTCGGCGTGCAGGCGGTGGCCTTGCTGGTGGCGGCCGTGGCCGCGCAGCCGATCGCGCTGGTCTGCGCGACCGTGGTGTGGGGCTTCTGCTACGAGATGGTCAATCCCGCCTGCTACACCCTGATCACCCGTTCCGTGGATGCCGAGCACCGCAAGGTCGCGTTCGCGGCGCTGCGGCTGTGCATCAACGTCGGGATGGGGCTGGGCCCGGCGATCGGGTCGGTGCTCTACGCCTGGGGGCAGTTCTCGCTGCTGTTCCTGGTCAATGCCGCGTTCGGGCTGATCGCGGCGGTGTTGGTCCGGAAGTGGGCCGTCGGGTACGAGGTGCCGGGCGAACGCGAGCGCACCGGCGGCAACGCCTGGCACGGCTCGGTCCGCGACGAAGCGCGGTTCTGGACGTTCATGCTCACCGCTTTTCCGGCCCAGCTCGCGTTCGCGTTGCCTTCGACCGTGCTGAGCCTCTACATCGTCAGCCGGTTGGGACTCTCGCCGCTGGTGGCCGGGGTGATCCTGTTCCTCAATGCCGCGATGGTCGTCGTCATCGAGTTGCCGCTGAACATCGCGACCGCCCAGTGGAGCAACACCCGGGCGATCGTGGTGGGCCTGCTGTTCGCCGCGGCCGGGTTCGGGATGATCGGACTGCACCCCAGTTTGTGGCTGCTGGTGCTCTCGACGATCGTGTGGACGATCGGGGAGATGGTCATCGGGCCGGCGTTCCTGGGGTACGTGCAGGAGATCTCGTCGCCGCGGTTGCTGGTGCGCAACATGGGCGCGTTCTCGGGCGGCGTCAACGGCGGCCTCTTGCTGGCTCCGGTGGCCTACGGGATCGTGACCGGTTCCGGGCTGCCCGGCGGGATCTGGTCGCTGGTCGGGGTGGTGCTGCTCGTATCGGTCCTGGTCTTCGGGGTCATCAGCCGAGGCGGACGGGGAACGGGGAGTGCTTCGCAGCGCCCCACCACCGAGTAGTTCACTGTGGACCCGTGCTTCGGTGTGCGCGTCCGGCCTCGGCTGGTCCGGGTGGATCCGGCGCGGGCCGCCCCGGGGGACGGTGCGAACGGGACCGAGATGAGCGGGCCACCACCCGATGGCACATGATCGGGTGGTGGCACCGAACGAGATTCCGAACGACGAAGCCAACGACGAAGCCGACGAGATGTTCGCCGCGTGGATGCGGCAGAACCTGGACCGGGCCGCGGAGCACTTCGCGGTGCGCGTGGTCGGCGAGCCGGTGCTCGGGTGGCGGCAGCGGTCCATCGGCGCGGCCGTGCTCGGCGCCGAAGGCCCGCGCTGGCTGCGGGTGGTCTCCGAGGAGATCCGGTGGGCCGACGGGGACTGGTGGACCGGCAACGCCGACGCCAACGCGATCACCGGTGTGCGCAAACCGCGGGTGCTCGGCCTGGTGGAGTGGGAACTGGCGGAGACGCGGCGGCAGCGCGCCGAGCTGATGACCTTCGTGCCGGGGCAGCGCTGCTCGGATACCGACGTGCTGCGCGCCGAGGTCGACCTGCCCGAGCAGTGGTGGTCGGAGCTGCGCACCGCGCTGGAGACGATCCGGGTGGTACCGACGCTGCGGCTGCGCAACGACGAACCCGACATCCAGCGGGCCGTGCGGGAGAAGCTCGGTCACGAGCTGGACGTCCAGCACTGGGACACCGTGCACGGCGACCTGCACTGGGCGAACCTGGTCCGGCCGCGGTTCGGCCTGCTGGACTGGGAGCTGTGGGGGCGCGGACCGGCGGGCACCGACGCGGCTTCGCTGTACTGCTGCAGCCTGCTCGTGCCGCCGGTCGCCGCGAAGGTGCGGGAGACGTTCGCCGATGTCCTCGACGGTCCGGACGGGCCCACCGCGCTGCGCTACGTCGCCGCCCGTGCCCTGCACCGCGTCGACATGGGCGACCACCCCGACCTCGCCGCACCGCTGCGCGAACTGCTCGCCGGGCTCGACGGCTGACGTGGTGCGGTTCCCGGGCCCGCCGGGCGCCGGTCAGCCGGGGAGGCCGAGAGCGGCGCGGACGATCGCGAGCGCTTCCTGCGGCGGGATGCCGAGGTCGCAGGTCGTGCGCGCGTAGGCGGCGGCGGCTTCGGCGGCGCGGCGGCTGCTCTGGTCCCCGGACGCGGCGACGAAGGTGCCCGCCCGGCCGCGGGTCTCGATCAGCCCGGCCTGCTCCAGCTCGCGGTACGCCTTCGCCGCGGTGTTCGCCGCGATGCCCAGGTCCGCCGCGAGCGCCCGCACCGTCGGCAGCTTCGCGCCCACCGGCAGCTGCCCGGAGTTGATCCGCTCGGCGATCCCGGACCGCACCTGCTCGAACGGGCTCACCCCGGAACCGGGGTCCACCTTGAGATCCATGCCCGCATTGTCCGCCACCGCTCCGGGACGGCCGTCCGCACGGGTGCCCGGGGTGTCCGTCCGCCCGCCGCGCGACCGAACCGGTACGGACTTCACCCGGTGATCTCGTGCGGGACGCCGAGTTCGTCGTAGAGCAGCGCCGCGGTCCGGCGCTGCTCGCGAGCCTGTTCGGGACGTCCGGTGCGTTCGTAGAGGTCGGCGAGCCGCTCGCGGTCCAGGGCCTCGCCGTAGCCGTACTCGGTCTCCTGGTGCAGTGCCAGCGCCTGCTCCAAGTGCTCGGCGGCCTCGTCGGTGCTGCCCATCGCTCCCAGCACCAGGCCGATCTCGCTCAAGCAGCTGGCCTCGTTGCGGCGGTCGCCGTGCGAGCGGCGGATCGCGATGGCCCGGTGCAGGTGCGGGATCGCCTCGTCGAACTGCCCGAGGCGGCACTCGGCTTTGGCCAGCGCGCTCAACGCGGTGGCCTCGCCCCACTCGTCGCCCAGCGCGACGTGCATGGCGTAAGCGCGCTCCAGCGTCTCGTCGGCCTCCGCGTCGCGGCCCAGCCCGTAGTACACGCTGCCGAGGTCGCGCAGCGCCCACGCGTGCGCCCACTCCGGGCCGACCCGTTCCCACAGGGAGACCGCGCGCTGCAGCTCCGCCAGCGCCTTCTGGTGCTCGTGCACCGTTCCCCACGCGATGGCGTCGCTGGTCAGCAGCCAGGCTTCGGCGAGCTCGTCGCCGAGCGCGCGGGCGGACGCGAGCCCGATGCGGTGCGTCTCCAGCCAGTCGGCCACCGGCCGCCGCGACAGCATGAAGGCGAACATCGCCACCGGCAGCTGCCAGCCGAAGACGTGCTCCCCGCGTGCCGAAGCCTGCCGGACCGCGGCCTTCAGGTTCTCGCGCTCCTCGTCGTAGAAGTGCAGC
Source organism: Saccharopolyspora sp. 6V (assembly GCF_020176785.1). NCBI lineage: Bacteria > Bacillati > Actinomycetota > Actinomycetes > Pseudonocardiales > Pseudonocardiaceae > Saccharopolyspora > Saccharopolyspora sp. 6V. The sequence goes on from NZ_JAIUKB010000076.1 coordinate 13,549, forward strand.
GCGGCCGGGCGATCGGCGAATTCCGGTATGGAGCCGGGGGAATCGGGCGTGTCCATCGGGATCCGGGTGAAGCTCGGCGCCGCCGGCCAGGACGCGGCGATCGTCGCGTGCAGGTACCAGGACAGCAGCCCGCGCACCGCGGCGTCACGTGCCGCCTCGCTCTCATCGTGCCGCGCGCATTCGGCGGCGTAGAGGCCGAGCAGGTCGTGGAAGCGGTAGCGCTGCGCCCGGTGCTCGTCGAGCAGGTGCGCTCCGACCAGGACGTCCAGCAACCGGCGGGTCTTGCTGCGCGTGAGCCCGCTCAGCGCCGTCGCGGCGTCCAAGCCGATGTCGGGGGTCTCGGCGAGCCCGAGCAGCCGGAACAGGCGCGCCGCGTCCGCTGGCAGCGAGCGGTAGGACCAGGAGAAGACCGCCCGCACCGTGGTGAACTCGTCCTCTTCGACGGTCAGCGCGTCCAGCCGGTCGCGCTCGTCGGCCAGCTCCTCGACGAGCTCGGCGACCCGCAGGTGCGCTCCGGCGACGAGCCGTTCTGCGGCGATGCGCAGTGCCAGCGGCAGGAATCCGCAGTACCGGGCCAGTGCGACGGCGGCATCGGGTTCCGCGTCGACCCGGTCGGCGCCCGCGGCCTTGCGGAGCAGTTCGATCGCGCGGTCCGGTGGCAGCACGTCCAGCGACATCCGGGTGGCTCCTTCTCTGGCCGTCAGACTCGTCAACCGGTTGCGGCTGGTGATCAACACCCGGCAGGGCGGGGAACCGGGCAGCAGCGGGCGGACCTGCTCGGCGCCGGCGGCGTTGTCGAGCACGATCAGGATGTGGCGACCGGTCAGCAGCGTCCGGTACATCGAGGACTTCGCGTCGGCGTCCACGGGCAACCGCTCGCTGGGAACGCCCAGCGCACGCAGCATCTCGTCCAGCGCCTCGCTCGCGTCCCGCCTGCGATCGACGTGGTGGCCGCGCAGGTCCACGTACAGGTCGCCGTCGGGGAACCGGTCCCGCACCCGGTGCGCCCAGCAGGCGGCCAGCGACGTCTTCCCGACGCCCCCGGAACCGACGATCAGCCAGGTCGGCGCGGAAGGGTCGGCCAGCCAGGAGTCCAGTGCGGCCAAGCTGGTCTCGCGGTCGGTGAAGTGCGCGACGCGGGCGGGCAACTGCTTCGGCACCGGGGCCTCCGGAGCGGCCCGCTGGTGGAAGTGCACGTCGCCATCGACCTTGCCCACCTGCACGACGTTGCGCGCGGTTCCGGCGAAGACGTTGCGGATCTCCTCGGCCATCCCGACCTCCGAAGCGAGTGTCCGAGGACGGTGTACCGCCTCCGGGCGCCTCGGCAGGGCGAAACCTCCCGGAAAGTCCGGAAGAACGGCCATCCGGAGCAGCCGCACTACCCGAATGCCCGGCCTGCGGGCAGTGGCGGGCGCGGTCCTTCGCCCTGCTCAGCGGAGGAGCCTCGCGTACGACCTCGGCGCTGCACTGCCGGATCAACGCGTCGATTCCCGCGTCGCCGACCGGCTCGGCCTCGACGACCCGTGCGGACGTGCGGGCCATGATCCTCGGACGTCCCGAGCGGATGCAGCGCTCGGTCACCGCTCGCGGAACGCGCGCAGCAGCTCGTCCGCGGCGAGGGAGGCGGTGAGCCCTCCCGCGCGCACCTCGGACTCGACGTCGTCGACGAGCTCCCGGACGGCGGGATGCGCGGCGAGCTCGGCCATCAGCTGGTCGCGCACCAGCGCCCAGGTCCACTCCACCTGCTGGCGGCTGCGCTTCTCGGCGAGCTCGCCGGACTCCGCCAGCGTCGCCCGGTGCTGCTCGACCTGCTCCCACAGCGCACCCAGGCCGCCGCCGGTGAGGCCGCTGCACGTCACCACCGGCGGCGTCCACGAGGCGCTGACCGGGGTGAGCAGCCGCAGCGCCGAGCGCAGTTCGCGCGCGGCCTTGCGCGCGTCCATCTCGTGCGGGCCGTCGGCCTTGTTCACCGCCACCAGGTCCGCGAGCTCCAGCACGCCCTTCTTGATGCCCTGCAGCTGGTCGCCGGTCCGCGCCAGCGTCAGCAGCAGGAAGCAGTCGACCATGCCGGCCACCGTGACCTCGGACTGCCCGACGCCGACGGTCTCCACCAGCACCACGTCGAACCCGGCGGCCTCCATCAGCACGACGGTCTCCCGGGTGGCGCGGGCGACGCCGCCGAGCGTCCCCGCGGAGGGGGAGGGGCGCACGAACGCCGCCGGATCCGCCGCCAGCGCCGCCATCCGCGTCTTGTCGCCGAGGATGCTGCCGCCGGTCCGGGTCGAGGACGGGTCCACCGCCAGCACCGCCACCCGGTGCCCGGCGGCGGTCAGCGAGGTGCCGAGCGACTCGATGAACGTGGACTTGCCGACCCCGGGCACCCCGGTGATGCCCACCCGGTGCGCGCCACCGCTGTGCGGCAGCAGCTGGACCAGCAGCTCCTGGGCCTTGGCCCGGTGCGCCGGTTTGGTCGACTCGACCAGCGTGATGGCCTGCGCCAGCTTCGTGCGGGAGCCCCCCAGCACGCCCTCGGCGTAGTCCGCGACGTCGATCTCGCGCGGCATCAGTCGAGTTCGAGCCGGGTTCGGAGCTCTTCCAGCAGGCCGAGCGCCGCGTCCGCGATCACCGTGCCCGGCGGGAAGATCGCGCTCGCGCCCGCTTCGCGCAGCGCGTCGAAGTCCGCGGGCGGGATCACGCCACCGACGACGACCATGATGTCCTCGCGGCCCACCGCGGCGAGCTCGTCGCGCAGCGCGGGCACCAGCGTCAGGTGCCCGGCGGCCAGCGAGGACACCCCGACGATGTGCACGTCGGACTCGGCGGCCTGGCGCGCGACCTCGGCGGGGGTCTGGAACAGCGGGCCCACGTCCACGTCGAAGCCGACGTCGGCGAACGCGGAGGCGATCACCTTCTGGCCGCGGTCGTGGCCGTCCTGGCCCATCTTGGCGACCAGGATGCGGGGACGGCGGCCCTCGTCCTCGGCGAAGCGCTCGACGACCTCCAGCGCCCGCTCCAAGGACTTCGACGGTCCCGATTCCTCCCGGTACACCCCGGAGATCGTACGGATCTGGCCGGCGTGGCGGCCGAAGACCTTCTCCATCGCGTCGGAGATCTCGCCGACGGTCGCCTTCGCGCGCGCCGCGTCCACGGCGAGGGTGAGCAGGTTGTGGTCGAGGTCGTCGGGGCGCTCGTCGGACATCGCGGCCTCGGCGGCGCCGGTGAGGCGCCGCAGCGCGTCCTGGCAGGCGGCCTCGTCGCGCTCCTCCCGCAACCGGCGCAGCTTGTCCAGCTGCTCGGCGCGGACCTCGGCGTTGTCGACCTTGAGGACCTCGATCTGCTCGTCGCCGTCGAAGCGGTACTTGTTGATGCCGATCAGCGGCTGCCGCCCGGAGTCGATGCGCGCCTGGGTGCGCGCGGCGGCCTCCTCGACGCGCAGCTTCGGGATGCCCGCGTCGATGGCCTGCGCCATGCCACCGGCGTCCTCGACCTCGGTGATGTGCGCCCAGGCGCGTTCGGCGAGATCGGCGGTGAGTCGTTCGACGTAGTGGCTGCCGCCCCACGGGTCGATCACGCGGGTGGTGCCGGACTCCTGCTGCAGCAGCAGCTGGGTGTTGCGGGCGATGCGCGCGGAGAAGTCGGTGGGCAGCGCCAGCGCCTCGTCGAGGGCGTTGGTGTGCAGCGACTGGGTGTGCCCCTGGGTGGCGGCCATCGCCTCCACGCAGGTGCGCGCCACGTTGTTGTACACGTCCTGAGCGGTCAGCGACCAACCGGAGGTCTGCGAATGAGTGCGCAACGACAGGGATTTCGGGTTCTTCGCGCCGAACTCCTTCACCAGCTTCGCCCACAGCAACCGCGCCGCGCGCAGCTTCGCGACCTCCATCGCGAAGTTCATCCCGATGCCCCAGAAGAACGACAGCCGCGGGGCGAACGAGTCGATGTCCAGCCCGGCCTGCCGGCCCGCGCGCAGGTACTCCACGCCGTCCGCGAGGGTGTAGGCGAGCTCCAGGTCGGCCGTCGCTCCGGCCTCCTGGATGTGGTAGCCGGAGATGGAGATCGAGTTGAACTTCGGCATCCGCCGCGAGGTGTAGGCGAAGATGTCGGAGATGATCCGCATCGACGGCTGCGGCGGGTAGATGTAGGTGTTGCGGACCATGAACTCCTTGAGGATGTCGTTCTGGATGGTCCCCGCGAGCTGTTCCGGTGCCACGCCCTGCTCTTCGGCGGCGACGATGTAGAGCGCCATCACCGGCAGCACGGCGCCGTTCATCGTCATCGACACGCTCATCTCGTCCAGCGGGATCCCGTCGAACAGCTGGCGCATGTCGTAGATCGAGTCGATCGCCACCCCGGCCATGCCCACGTCACCCGACACCCGCGGGTGGTCGGAGTCGTAACCGCGGTGGGTGGCCAGGTCGAACGCCACCGACAGGCCCTTCTGCCCGGCGGCGAGGTTGCGGCGGTAGAACGCGTTCGACGCCGCGGCGGTGGAGAAACCGGCGTACTGGCGCACCGTCCACGGCTGGTTGACGTACATCGTCGGGTACGGGCCGCGCAGGAACGGTGCGATGCCCGGGTAGGTGCCGAGGAAGTCGAGGTCCTCGGTGTCGGCCGCGGTGTAGAGCGGCTTCACCCCGATGCCCTCGGGGGCCTCCCACACCAGCGCGTCGGATTCCTTGCCGGTGGCCGACAGGACCGCCGAGTTCCAGTTCGCGGCGGCCGCCGGCTCGGCGTCCCGGTCCAGCGGGATGTCGGCGAAGTTGGGGATGCTGTGGTTCATCACTCGACTCCCAACGTGCGGTGCGCCGCGCGCAGCACCTCGACGGCATCGCAGCCGGTGAACACCAGACCGTCCACTTCGGACGGTGGTCGCCCCGGCTTCCCGGCCAGCAGCACGGTCTGCGCGCCCGCTTCCTTGAGCGCTCGCGCGGTGTCGGCGGCGCGCTCGCCGTAGACCTTGTCGGCCGAGCACAGGCACGCCACCGGCGACGGGTTCTCGGCGTAGGCGGCGAGCACGTCCGAGGTGGTCTCGGTCGGGCCGGCTTCGACGGCGTCCAGCCCGCCCGCGGCGAACAGGTTCCGCGCGAACGAGGACCGCGCCGTGTAGGTGGCCAGCGGGCCGAGCGTGGCGAGGAAGACCCGGGGTCGTTGCGCGCAGGCGTCGGCGGCGTCGCGCAACGCCTCGAACTCCTCGGCGTAGCGCACCCGGGGCAGCCCGCCGCCCGGCGGAGCCGGGACCGGTGCGCGGTGCAGCGGTTCCTCGCCGAGGTTCGGGAACTCGCTGACCCCGGTGATCGGTTCGCTGCGGTCGGCGATGGCGGCCCGGCGGCGGTCCCAGGTGGCGGCGAGCCGGTCGGCGACCAGCCCGGAGCACAGCGCGGCGGGCAGCCCACCGGCGGCTTCGATCTCCTGGAACCAGCGCCACGCGGCCCGCGCGAGCTCGTCGGTGAGCGCTTCCACGTACCAGGAGCCGCCCGCCGGATCGATGACCTGCGCCAGGTGCGACTCGTCGAGCAGCAGCGCCTGGGTGTTGCGGGCGACGCGGCGCGCGAACTCGTCGGGAGCGCCGATCGCGGCGTCGAAGGGCTGCACGGTGATGGCCTGCGCCCCGCCGACCCCGGCGGCGAAGGTGGCGATCGTGCTGCGCAGCATGTTCACCCACGGATCGCGGCGGGTCAGCATCGCCGAGGAGGTGACCGCGTGCTGGCGCTGGGCGCGGGCGGGCTCGGCGGCGCCGCAGCGGCGCGCCACCTGCTCCCACACCCGCCGCGCGGCGCGCAGCTTCGCGATGGTGAGGAACTGGTCGGCGGTCGCGGCGTAGCGGAACTCCAGCAGCCCGCAGGCGGTGTCGGCGTCCAGTCCCGCCTCGGTCAGCCAGCGCAGGTAGGTCACCCCGGCGGCCAGCGAGGCGCCGAGCTCTTCGCCGTCGGAGCCGCCCGCGTCGTGGTACGGCAGCGCGTCGACGGTGATCGCCTGCAACCCGGGGTGCTCCGCGGCGCAGCGCCGCGCGAGCTCCACCGCCTGCTCGGGGCCGGTCTCGCGACCGGTGCGGGCCTGCACGCCGAGCGGATCGGCGCCGAGGTTGCCGCGCAGCGCGCTGGGCGCCACGTCCTGCTCGGCGGCGAGCCGCAGCAGCTCGGCGGCCGCGGCCGGTGCCTCGTCCCCGGCGTCGAGGACCACGCCGATCATGTCCAGGTGCACGCCGTGCAGCGCGTCGCCGAGGTCGCCCACCGCGAGCCCGCCCGCGCCGAACCGCAGCAGCAGCGAGGTGACGCCGCCGTTGAGGTCGGCGAGGACCTCCCGGTTCACCGCCGTCGCGTCCGGGCCGCCGTGGGACTGGCGCACGTCCCAGCCCTCCGCCACCGACCCCTGCGGCCTGCTGCCGCGCACGAACGGCGCGAACCCGGGCACGCCCGCGGCCGGCAGGTCCGCGTCGGCGGAGTACAGCGGTCGCACCGTGAAGTCGTCGTACCCGGGGGAGTCCAGCAGCGCCGCGGCGTCGGCAGGCGACGGATCGTCCTGGCGGATGCGGCCGGTCCGGCGCAGGACCTTCTCCACCTGCTCCAGCCACTGCTCGTGGGTCGGCCGGGGGAATTCGCCGGCCAGGCTGAGCCCGGGCCGGGGGCTGCTCGTCGTCGAGAGCCGGTCAGTGGGCGCCATGACAGTCGATGGTAGGACTCCGCACCGGCCCGGAACGCCGCTTCTCCTGTGACCCACGTCCCAAGATTCCGCGGGGCGCACTGGCGCGCGCAGCGGCGTTCCGCGAGGTCAGCCGCCCGCCCCGCCGTCCGGGACGGGCTTCCGGCCGCCACGTGGGCGGGCTTCCGGTCGGCGCGTGCGGAGGGCTCGTGCTCGGTGCGCGGGGAGCGCCCGCGCGGCGCCTGTGCGCTGGGCCGGTCAGTGCCCGCTGAAGTGGTACTCCCAGCCCGCTTCCGGCGTGTACCGCAGCCGGTAGCAGGTCTCGATCTTGGGCCCGTCGTGCAGGTGGATGTGCCGGAGGAGTCTGCCGAGCACGGCTTCGGAGTCGCGCAGGTCCTGCGTTCGTCCGTCCAGCGGCCCACCCACGAACCGCACCATTCGCTCCGGCATGGCGACCAGTCTCGGTGATCCCCGCTGCTCCGATCCACCCCCGCGCCCCCGGTCATCACTCGGAAGAGTGAGCGCGGGCGGATCGGCCGACCCGGCGGGCGGAGCAGAGGTCTGTCGCGGCGCGCCGCCGCAGCGGACCCCGCTTGCGGCGCGTCGGAGCTGACCAGGGACGATCGGGGGTGCCATGAAGCTGACTGACCACCTCCCCGCCTCGCCCGAACCGGACGCGCTGCTCGACGCCTTCACCACCTGGACCACCGAGCAGGGCATCGAGCTCTACCCGGCGCAGGAAGAAGCGCTGATGGAGGTGGTGACCGGGGCGAACGTCATCCTCAGCACCCCCACCGGCTCCGGCAAGAGCCTCGTCGCCACCGGCGCGCACTTCACCGCCCTCGCCGAGGGCAAGCGCAGCTACTACACCGCGCCGATCAAGGCGCTGGTCTCGGAGAAGTTCTTCGCGCTGGTCGACGTCTTCGGTGCCGACAACGTCGGCATGATGACCGGTGACAGCAGCGTGAACGCGGACGCGCCGATCATCTGCTGCACCGCGGAGATCCTGGCGAACCTGGCGCTGCGCGACGGCGAGCAGGCCGAGCTCGGCCAGGTCGTGATGGACGAGTTCCACTTCTACGCGGAACCGGAGCGCGGCTGGGCGTGGCAGGTGCCGCTGCTGGAGCTGCCGCAGGCCCAGTTCGTGCTCATGTCGGCGACGCTCGGCGACGTCACCCGCTTCGAACGGGACCTCACCGCCCGCACCGGCCGTTCGACGGCGGTGGTGAGCTCGGCGGAGCGCCCGATCCCGTTGACCTTCCGCTACGCGCTGACGCCGCTGCACGAGACGATCGAGGAGCTGCTGGGCGGCAACCAGGCCCCGGTCTACGTCGTCTACTTCAACCAGGCGTCGGCGATGGAGCAGGCGCAGGGCCTGATGAGCGTGAACGTCGCCTCCCGCGAGCAGCGGAACAAGATCGCGGAGGCGATCGGCGACTTCCGGTTCACCGCGGGCTTCGGCAAGACGCTGTCCCGGCTGGTGCGCCACGGCATCGGCGTGCACCACGCGGGGATGCTGCCGAAGTACCGGCGGCTGGTGGAGCAGCTGGCGCAGGCGGGGCTGCTGAAGATCATCTGCGGGACGGACACGCTGGGCGTCGGCATCAACGTGCCGATCCGCACCGTGCTGCTGACCGGGCTCACCAAGTACGACGGGGTGCGCACCCGGCACCTGAAGGCGCGCGAGTTCCACCAGATCGCCGGGCGCGCGGGCCGCGCGGGCTACGACACCGCGGGCTACGTGGTGGTGCAGGCCCCGGAGCACGTGATCGAGAACGAGAAGGCGCTGGCGAAGGCGGGGGAGGACCCGAAGAAGCGGCGCAAGGTGGTGCGCAAGCAGGCGCCCGAGGGCTTCGTGTCGTGGAGCGAGAAGACCTTCGAGAAGCTGGTGGAGGCCGAGCCGGAGCCGCTGATCTCCAGCTTCCAGGTCAGCCACTCGATGCTGCTCAACGTGATCAACCGCCCCGGTGACGCGTTCGCGGCGATGAAGCACCTGCTCACCGAGAACCACGAGGACCGCCCGGCGCAGCGCAGGCACATCCTGCGCGCCATCGCGATCTACCGCGCGCTGCTGGCCGCGGACGTGGTGGAGCGGCTGGACGAGCCGGACGAGCTGGGCCGCCGGGTGCGGCTGACGGTGGACCTGCAGTTCGACTTCGCGCTGAACCAGCCGCTGTCGCCGTTCGCGCTGGCCGCGATCGAGCTGCTGGACGTGGAGTCGCCGAGCTACGCGCTGGACGTGCTCTCCGTCATCGAGTCCACTCTGGACAACCCGCGGCAGGTGCTGTCGGCGCAGCAGTTCAAGGCGCGCGGCGAGGCCGTGGCGCAGATGAAGGCCGACGGCATCGAGTACGACGAGCGGATGGAGCTGCTGGAGGACGTCACCTACCCGAAGCCGCTGCAGGACATGCTGGAAGCGGCCTACGAGATGTACCGCAAGGGGCATCCGTGGGTCGCCGAGCACGAGCTGTCGCCGAAGTCGGTGGCGCGGGACATGTTCGAGCGGGCGATGAACTTCGTCGAGTTCGTCAACCACTACGGCCTGGCCCGGTCCGAGGGGCTGGTGCTGCGCTACCTCGCGGACGTCTACAAGGCGCTGCGCCACACGGTGCCCGCGGACGCGAAGACCGAGGAGCTCACCGACCTGGTGGAGTGGCTCGGCGAGCTGGTCCGCCAGGTCGATTCGAGCCTGCTCGACGAGTGGGAGCGGCTGCGCAACCCGGGTGCCGAGATCACCGCCGAGCCGGCGGCGGCCGAGGCGGCCCCCGCCGGGATCACCCAGAACAAGCGGGCGTTCCGGGTGCAGGTGCGCAACGCGCTGTTCCGCCGCGTGGAGCTCGCCGCCCGCCGCTGGACCACCCCGCTCGGCGAGCTGGACCCCGAGTTCGGCGCCGAGGCGTGGGAAGAGGCGCTGGACGGCTACTTCGCCGAGTACGACGAGATCGGCACCGACGCCGACGCGCGCGGCCCGGCGATGCTGATGATCACCGAAGAGCCGGAGCGCTGGCTGGTGCGCCAGATCTTCGCCGACCCGGCGGGCGACCACGACTGGGGCATCAGCGCCGAGGTCGATCTGGCCGCCTCCGACGAGGAGGGCTCCGCGGTGATCCGCGTGCAGGCGGTCGACCAGCAGTAGCGCGCCGGTCCGCGGGTGCCATACGGTCGGGGGACGCGACCGAGAGGAATGCGATCATGCCGCAGACCGTGGTAGTGGGCATCGACGGCTCCGATGAATCCGGGCGCGCGCTGCGCTGGGCCGCCGACTACGTCACGAAGGTGGGCGGGCTGGTGCACGCCATCGCCGTCTGGCACCAGCCGGTGCAGTTCGGCTACCGGCTGCCCACTCCGGACTCCGAACTGGAGGCGCGGGCCCGCGAGCTGCTGGACGGCACGACGGAGGCGGTGCAGCGGGAGTTCCCGGACGTCGACATCCGGCCCCGGCTGATCCGCGGGCACGTGGTCGACGAGCTGGTGGGGTTGTCGCCGCAGGCGGACATGATGGTGCTGGGCAACAAGGGCCACGGCGCGTTCACCGGCATGATGGTGGGTTCGGTGGCGCTGAAGCTGGTGCACCACGCCCGCTGCCCGGTGCTGGTGGTCCGCTGAACTCCTTCCCGGGCTTGCTGCTCAGCGGTTCCGCCGCTGACAGGACGAAGTGCGAACGCGAGCGGCCCGCTTCCCGTGGGGGAGGCGGGCCGCTCGGTGCGTGCGGGGCTCACTTCTCGCGGAAGGCGGTGATCATGCAGCCGAGCTCGGCGAAGCGTTCCCCGAGGCCGGGCAGCGCGCGTCCGTAGCCGGCGGTGATCTCGTTGGTGGGTTCGCGCCGCACGTTCCAGCCGCGCCCGGCCAGCACCTCGCCGGGGTCGGGGCGCTCGTCGGTGCTGAACAGGGCCTGCAGGTCCATGCCCCATTCGAGGGCGAGGTTCCGGAGCTCGTCGCTGACGTACTCCTCGCGCGGTCCGGTCATGTGCTCGATGGAGATCCTGCTGCCGGGGGCGGAGAACCGGTCGATGATGGCCAGCAGCTGCGCTTCCGCCTCGGCGGGCAGGTAGGGCAGGAGTCCTTCGGCGAGCCACGCGGTGGGCAGCGAGGCGTCGAACCCGGCGGTTTCGAGGGCGCTCGCCCAGTCGTCGCGCAGGTCCACCGGCACGACCCGCCGGTCGCTGCCGGGCTGCGCGCCGATCCGGTCCAGCGTCTCGTCCTTGAACTGCAGCACCTTCGGCTGGTCGATCTCGAAGACCCGCAGGCCTTCGGGCCAGTTGAGCCGGAACGCGCGAGTGTCGAGCCCGGACGCGAGGATCACCGCCTGCTGCACCCCGCCCGCGGCGGCGCGCAGGAAGTACTCGTCGAAGAACCGGGTCCGCACGCCGAGGTAGCCGGACATGGTCTCCAGCATCTCGGCGGAGGAGTTCTCCATCTCGGCGAGCGCCGGGGATCGGGCGGCGGCGACCAGGCCCTCGGCGTAGGGGTCGTTGATCAGCCGGTCGTCCCGGTGGGATTCGATCGCGCGTGCGGCCGCCACGGCGAGGGCGGTCATCCCGACGCCGGAGACGATGTCCCATTGCTCGTGGGTACTGGTCACGTGAGCACCTTCCGTCGGCTTCGACCTGCTTCGCAAGGCTAACGTTAAGGTTGCGCCATGCAACTATGTGTGAGCTGGTCGGCCTTCGCTCATTTCGGACGAACGGCGTAGCCCGGCCGCCGGGGCCGGTGGTTCGGCGCTGGTCGGGCGAGGTGCGCGGCGCGAAGGGCGCGGTCCGCGCGCGGCAGCGCGAGATCACCCGTTCGGCCCAGCGGTGCGAGGGCCGTCCGCACCGCCGGGCCGGACGATCAGTCCTGCTGCTCGTCCTGTTCGCGGCGCTGGTCCTCCGCGCGCTGCTCGTCCTCGCCGGGCGACCGGTCCTCGTCGCGGGCGTCGTCGTCCTGCCGCGACCCGTCCTGCTCGTCCCGATCGGTCCTCGCGCGCCGCCCGTCCGAGCCGCCGTCCTCGTCCTCCGCGCGCCGCTCGTTGCGCCGCTGCTCCTCGCGGTAGCCGTAGGCGGCCTGCCGGACCGCGGCGTCGGTCTCCAGGCTGGATCCCAAGGCACCCGCGATCACGCCCATCGTGGTGAACCCCCACGCCAGCGCCAGGTACCGGGTGAAGTCGGCCTCGTGCCCCAGACTGCTCGCCAGCAGCTCCGGCGGGACCACGAACAGCGCCACCAGCAGGTTGATCACGAACAGCCCGGCGTACATGCAGCCGACGCCGATGGTCAGCGTCGCCACCGTCGAGATGTTGTAGAGCAGCACCTGCTCCCGGTCCCGTGCGCTGTCCCGGCGCCGCTTCTCCCACAACCCGTGCGCGGCGATCAGCCAGCCCACCAGGATCACCACCGACCCGAGCGCGGCGAGCACCTGGCGCCCGGCGCCGAGCATGTCGCCGATCTGCCAGATCGTGCTCGACGACAACCCGAACGCGCTCGTGGCCACCGCCGCGGCCAGCGCGTTGCGCAGCCCGAACACCAGCCGCCACGGCTGGTTCGTGCGCACCATGCCGCTGAGCAGCCGGAGCCTGCCGCGGCTGCGGGTGGCGGTGTAGCGGACGTCGACCTCGCCGTCGTCGGAGCCCTGCTCGCTGGTGCGGCGGATGGGCGCGACCGCTTCGGTGAGCTTGCTGTCCAGCCCGTAGCGGTGGTCGGCGCCGCCGTCGCGACCGGTCAGCTCGTCGACGAGCTGCAGCACCACCTGGCGGGACCGCCGGTACGGCTGGGTGCCGCCCAGCGCGGGCAGCGAGACCACCGCGACCCGGCCGTCGAGGTTCGCGTCGGCGACCACCGGCCGCCGGTTCACCCGCACCGGCAGGTCGGTGAGGGTGATCGCGTAGTCCCAGTCCCGTTCCCGCAGCCGGTCGGCGGTGGCGCGCAGGATGTCGCGGGTGCTGTGCTCGCCGGCGGTCACCGGGTCCACGTCCACTTCGACCGTCCACTCGCGGTCGTCGCCGAGGTGCTCCGGCAACTCGTCCGCGAGGTGTCGCGCCACCTGCTCCGGCAGGTCCGGATCGGTGATCAGCCCCAGCTTCACCTGCCCGGATCGGCAGGCATCCGTTCGCCGGGTTCCGCCCGCGTCGTCCATCTGCTCCCGCACCTTCGCGTCGTCACTGATCATCCCCACCGGTTATCCGCTCGCCGGAAGACCAAACCCGTCACCGGCCTCGTGTCCGAACGGTCACGGAGCGTCGGGAGTGGCAGGTAGGCTCCGGCTTCGAGACGATCACCGGCCCGGGGGTGGCGATGAGCGAACCAGTCTGGTCGAACAACAGCAACAGCGCTCCGGTGCACGGCAACGTCGTGCAGGCCGGCCGGGTCGAGCGGCTCATCGTGCAGTCGCGCGACGGCGCCGAGCTCCCGGTGCCGCGGACGTTGCCGCGCGACCCGCGCCACCACGGGTTCCGGAACAGGGTGGTGGAGCTGGCCGAACTGGACCGGTTGCGGGGGCTCGCGAACGACGAGCAGCGCCCGCTGACGGTCGTGCTCCCCGGGATGCCCGGTGTCGGCAAGACGATGACGGCGCTGCGCTGGGCGCACCAGGTGCAGGACGAGTTCTCGGACGGGGTGCTGGTGGCCGATTTGGGCGGCGCCTCGCCGACCGGACCGGCGAGACCGTTCGACGTGCTCGGCGCCTTCCTGCGCGATCTCGGCGTCACCGAGGTCGGCGCGCTCATCACGGAGCGCGAACGCGTGAACCTGTTCCACACGCTCACCGCGCACCGCGAGCTGCTGATCGTGCTCGACGATGCCGCGACCTCGCGCCAGGTGAAGGCGCTGCTGCCGCCTTCCCCGCGCAGCTGCGTGGTCGTCACGACCCGGTACGCGCTGGATCTGCTGGGCGACGGCGGCGTGGAGCACGTCCCCGTGGAGCCCTTCGACTTGGACGACGCCCTGGCCCTGGTGTCGGAGGCGGCCGGGACGCCGGAGACCCCGCTGGATCCGGCCGCGCTGCGCAAGCTGGCCGAGGCGTGCGGTCGGCTTCCGCTGGCGCTGCGCGTCGCGGGTGCTCGGTTGCGCGGGCGGTCGTCGATCGAGTCCTTCGTGGACCGGGTCGTCGAGGGCTCCGGACTGCTGACCCACCTGCACTTCGATGGCGAGCGGCTCGTGCACGGCGTGTTCGAGGTCTGCTACCGGGAGCTGCCGCCCGCCGAGGCCCGCGCGTACCGGTTCCTGGGACTGCACCCCGGCCCGGAGTTCAGCGTCGCGGCGGTGGCCGCGCTGCTCGGCACCTCGGAGTTCGAGGCGGAAGAGGTGTTGGCGGAACTGCGCCGGGTCGGTCTCCTCGGCGTGACCGGTGACCGGTACCGGATCCACCCGCTGCTGCAGCGGCACGCGGAGGACGCCGGGCGCGATGCGGACACCGTCGCCGACCAGGCGGCGGCGCTGACGAGGCTCGTCGAGCACTACCACTCGTTCGCGATGGCCCGGGACGTCGTGCTGAGCTCCCGCCGCCGCCTCAGCACGCGGTACGACTCCGTGTCCGCCGCGCACACCGGGCCGAAGGCGCGGCGGAAGGCGCTGGACGACCTGGACACCGAGCGGCTCAACCTGCTCGCCGCAGTGCGGGTCGCCGAATCCCTCGGCCTCCACGACCGGGTCTGGCAGCTCTGCGAGAGCCTGTTCACCTACCAGTTCGACCGAGACCTGTTCGGTGACCTGCTCGACGCGCACCTGGCGGGCATCCGCGCCGCCGAAGCCCTCGGCGATGCCGCGGTGCTGGCTCGAATGGTCTCGCAGTACGGTTCCGGCTTGTTCGCCGCGCACGACGACGCCGAAGCCCGCGTCCAGTTCGAACGGGCCCGCCGCATCGCCGTCGAGTGCGGGGACGCGCTCGCGGAGCAGAGCGCCACCGAGTGGACCGGGTTCGTGCACGAGCGCGCGGGCGCCCCCGAGGCGGCGCTGGAGTGCTTCGAGCGTTCCCGGGCCATCATCCGCTCCCGGTTCGCCCCGGAGCACCGGCCGCGTCCGCTCGCGTTGTACGGGCTGAACGCCGGTCGGGTCCTGGTCTCGGTGGGGCGGTACGACGAGGCGCGCCCCGAGCTGCTGGCCGCCGCGGAGGTCTTCCGGACGAACGGTGAACGCGGCAACCTGGCGAAGGTCGAACTGCCGCTGGCCGAGCTGGAACTGCGCACCGGCGGCGCCGATGCGTTGCCGCGCTTGGAACGGGTGCTGGCCGTCTTCGCGGAACTCCGCATGCGGTCCTGGCAGGTAACGGCGCTGGAACTGCTCGCCGAAGCCCTGGATGGGGCGGGGGACGCCGAGAAGGCACTGCTCCGACGGCAGGAAGCGAGGGATCTCGCGATGGTGCTGGGACGGCAGCGGGCCGCCGCGGGGTCGGATCAGGACAGCTGAACGCGGACCCCGTTCACCGAGGTCTCCGGCCCGAGCTCGTCGATGCTCCTGCCTGCGGCGAGCCAGCCGTGCACCGCGGCGGCGAAGCACATCGGCCGGCCCGCGCCCGGGACCCGCGGGCTGATCCGCGCCGTGCGGCCGGAGCGGGTCCGCACCAGGCACGCGTCGCCCTGCACCGCTGCGGCCAGCAGCGATCCGGGACGTGCGTCGAGCGCGTCCCGGAGCCAGTCGTGCACGTGCTCGCCCCAGTCGCCCGTGGTGAGCACCAGCACGTCGGCGGCTTCGCGCAAGCTCCGCCCGGGATGTTCGGCCGCGACCACCAACGCCCCGTCGGCCGTGGTGCGTGGCAGATCCACGGGATGCCGGACCACCCGCAGACCGCCGTCGGGTTCGACCTCGGTGCGGGCGCGGCTCGCGGTCGGCAGGCAGGCCGCGGGTGCGGGGAGACCGCTGAGGTCGTCCGGCGGCACCGGTGGTTCCTCCTCGGGCTCGGGCAGCTCCAGCAGCTCGTAGCAGACCCGCCGCACCGCTCCGGCCGCCTCACCCGGGCGCGAGGTGAGCCGTCCGCCCAGGTCGGTGAACGAGGCGGCGGCCCGTTCGGCCGCAGCCAGCCGAGGGCCGATCGGCTCGTGCTCGGCCAGCCGCGGAGCGCGGGCACCGACGACGTCCACCAGCGAGCCCGGCGCGACCTCGCGGGCCGGGAATGAACCGAGCAGGGTGGGGATGCCGAGAACGGCGCCGTACGTGGTGACGGAGCCATGATCACCGATCAGGTAATCGGAGGCGATCAGCGTCGCGCGCCAACCGAATTCCGGTGGGACCAGCACGAGTCCCGCCCGCAGGTGCCGTGCGAGCAAGCGGTGCACTTCGCTGCGGCCGTGCCCGTACCAGATGTTCGGGTGCAGGATGGCGGCGAACCGGTGTTCGTCGGAGGGGAATTCGTCCAACACCCGGGAGAAGACGTCGGGAACTCTTCCCAGCAGCGATTCCGACCACCACGTCGAACTGATCGTGATGAGCGTCCGATCATCGGCGCCCAGTGCCCGCCGGTAGGCGGGGCGCCAGGGGAGGCTGGTCAGCAGTCGGTCGTAGCAGGCGTCACCGGCTACGACCGCGGTGCCGAGCGCTTCCGGGACCGCTGCCGCGAGTTGTGCGCGCTGGTCCTCGTGCGACATGACCAGGGCGGAGGCGATGGGGCGGCCTTCGTAGAGCACCCATTGCGGATCCAGCCCGAAAGCGACGCGCCGGTTCTCCGGTTCTCCGGTTCTCCGGTTCTCCGGTTCTCCGGTTCTCCGGTTCTCCGGTTCTCCGGTTCTCCGGTTCTCCGGTTCT
>NZ_JAIUKB010000077.1:0-3521 GCF_020176785.1 Saccharopolyspora sp. 6V
TTCTCCGGGAAAGCACTTTAGTGTAGCGAATCCCGTGCGGAATCGAGACGATGGGTGCGTCGATCTCGACGAGGCCGCCGAGGTTCGCCGCGAGGGCGAGGTCGAACCGGGTCAGCAGCGCTTGTTCCCAGCTGATGAGCGGGATGCCGCGTTCGGCGAGCATGCGGTGCAGCCCGTCGGGGAACGGGTCGGAACCGTTCCACGTGTAGCTGAGCTGCACCCGGAAATCGCCTTCGAACACCGGCAGCACGTCCAGCAGCCGGGTCATCGCGGTGACGTTGTGCACGACGACGAGCACGTTCTTGCGCGGTGTCACGGTGCGCCACCGCGCCGCGTGCCTGCCGATGGTGCGGGACAGCCCGTCGCTCACCCCGTCCTCCGTTCCTCTGCCCCGACACCGTAACCGTTGGCGCGCAGGAACCGGATCACCGCGAGCCGGTGGTCGAAGTGGACGGTCGCGGCCATCGCGGCGCGGCGCATCCGGGCGCGGGCGGCGGGAGTCAGTTCGAGCGCCCGGGTGAGCGCGGCGGCGAGCGAGGCGGGATCGGCCGGTTCGGCGCTGAACCCGGTGTGCCCATCGGTGATCTGCTCGGCCAGCCCGCCGGCTCGGGTAGCGACGACGGGAGCCGCGCCCGCGGCGTGCGCTTCCAGCGGGATGCGGCCGAAGGGTTCGCTGCGCGAGGGCACGATCACCCCGCGCAGCTCCGGGCGGGTGAGCAGCGAGCGGATCCGCGGGTCGAAGTCGCCCAGGAAGACCGCGGGTACGCCGGTGGCGCGCAGCTCGGCCACCAGCCGCTGCTGGAAGCGGGTCCGGCCGGGGCCCTCGCTCACCGCGGCGAGCACCAGCGCGGGCGGGCGGCGCCGCCGCACCAGGGCGAGCGCGGCGATCAGGTCCTGGAACCCCTTGTACGGTTCGGCCCTGCCGAACGACAGCAGGAAGCCGTTCCGCAGGTTCGGATTTCCCAGCACGACGCGGTCCGCTCCGGGCGGGAGGAGTTCGGCGGCGGGGCTGGGCCGGTCGGCGTCGGTGAGCCCGTCGGGCAACGCCACCAGCGCGGCGGGCGGAACGCGGTAGTCGGTGCGCAGGTGCTCGGCCATGAACTGGGAGATCCAGCCGATCCGGGCGCCTCGCCGAACGGCGCTGAGCAGGCAGTGGCGTTCCCAGCGCGTCCGGGCGAGGTCCTGCGGCTGGTGCAGCATTCCGGTGGACCGCGGCACCAGCACCAGGCGCACCTGTTCCGGCGCGGTCTCGGCGAGGCCGAAGAACGGCACGTCGAACGCGATGCACAGGCAGCTCTCCCCGCGGCGCCCCACCTGGTCGCGGAGCACCTGACCGGCGGCCGCGGCCAGCGCCCGGAAGTTCGCCACCCCGCCGAAGCGGTCGGTGCCGGAGGTGCCGTTGTCGAGCGGATGCACCTCGGCGCGGGCGAGGACACCGGCCAGGTCCTGGGGTTCGTGCTCCCGGTGCTCCGGGCTGTCCGGTGCGAGCCGGACGGGGAGCAGCAGCAGTCGCACGTCCGCGGGCAGCACTTCGGCCAGCACGCGCAGGAACGCGCGGTTGGCGGCACCGGCTCCCGTCCCGTGCCCGTAGTAGCCGTCGTGGATCAGGACGGCCACGGTGGAAGCCGGTGCACTGGTGATCACCCGGTCATCGTGTCAGCGCCAGGCGCCCGACCGCAGCAGGCGGAGACCGTTGAGCCCGACGAGGACGGTCGAACCCTCGTGCCCGGCGACGCCCAGCGGCAGCGGCAGGTTCCCGGCGAGGTCCCATACCACGAGGACGGTGATGAAGGCGCCCGCGATGACCAGGTTCTGCCGCACCAGGCGCCGCGCTCGCCGGGACAGGTCGACGAGCTTGCCGACGGCCGCGAGCTCGTCGCGCACGACCACGACGTCGGCGGTCTCCAGGGTGAGGTCGGCGCCGGCCCGGCCCATCGCGACCCCGGTGTGCGCGGCGGCCAGCGCGGGCGCGTCGTTGACGCCGTCGCCGAGCATCAGGGTGCGGTCACCGAGTTCGGCCACCGCGGCGACCTTCTGCTCCGGCAGCAGCCCGGCCCGCACCTCGCGCAGGCCCGCTTCGGCCGCGACGCGGCGCGCGGCCGGTTCGTGGTCCCCGGTGAGCAGCACGGGTTCGGTTCCGGTCAGCGCGCGCAGCGCGGCGACGGCCTCGGCCGCGTCGGAGCGGAGCCGGTCGCTGAGCCCGAGCACCCCGGCGCGGTCCCCGTCCACGGACACCACCACGGCGGTGCGGCCACCGGCTTCGACCTCGCCTACCGGGCCGGTGCGGTCGGCGTGGCGGGCGACCTCGACGCGCCTGCCGTCCACGGTGGCCGCCACGCCGTGGCCGGGGGTGGCGTGGAAACCGGTGGCGGCGGGGACGGCGAGCCCGCGGTCGCGCGCGGCGGCGACGACGGCGCGGCCGAGCGGGTGCTCGCTGAACCGCTCCGCGCCCGCGGCCGCGGCGAGCAGCTCGTCCGCGGAGCGGCCGGGCTCGACGCGGATCTCGGTGACCCGCGGGGTGCCCTCGGTGAGCGTGCCGGTCTTGTCCAGCGCGACGCGTCGCACGTCGGCGAGCCGCTCCAGCACCACCGCGGACTTCACCAGCACGCCGCGCCGCCCGGCGTTGGCGATCGCGGACAGCAGCGGCGGCATCGTCGCCAGCACCACCGCGCACGGCGAGGCGACGATCATGAAGGTCATGGCGCGCAGCAGCGCGTCGGTCGGCGTCGAGCCGAACAGCAGCGGGACGCCGAACACGGCGAGCGTCGCCAGCACGACGCCGACCGAGTAGCGCTGCTCGACCTTCTCGACGAGCAGCTGGGTCGGTGCCTTCGCCTCGCTCGCCTCGGCGACCAGCGCCACGATGCGGGCGATCACCGACTCGGCGGAGTCCCGGGCGACGCGGACCCGCAGCGCGCCGGATCCGTTGAGGGTTCCGGCGAACACCTCGGACCCGGGGGACTTCGCGGCGGGCACCGGTTCGCCGGTGATGGTGGCCTCGTCGACCTCGCTGCCGCCGTCGAGGACCTCGCCGTCGGCGCCGATGCGCTCACCGGGGCGCACCACGATCTCGTCGCCGACGAGCAGGTCCGCGGCGGGCACCCGCTCCTCGGCGCCGTCGCGCACCCGCACCGCGGTGTCCGGGGCGAGGTCGAGCAGCCCGCGCACGGAGTCCTCGGTGCGGGCGGTCGCGTACGCCTCCAGCGCGCCCGAGGTCGCGAAGATGACGATGAGCAGCCCGCCGTCGCGCACCTGTCCGATGGCGGCGGCGCCGATCGCCGCGACGATCATCAGCAGGTCCACGTCCAGCGTGCGCTCGCGCAGCGCCTGGAGACCGGCCCAGGCGGGTTCCCAGCCGCCGGTGGCGTAGCAGATCAGGTACGGCACCCACATCGCCCACCACGGGCCGCCGCCCAGGTCCACGGCGAGGCCGCGCAGGAACGCGACCAGCGAGGCCGCGGCCCAGCGGGCTTCGGGGAGGGCGAACGGGCTCCGGCGCCGGGACGCGGGGGCCGCAGCGG
>NZ_JAIUKB010000078.1:0-1422 GCF_020176785.1 Saccharopolyspora sp. 6V
CCGCCGGGGGGGGGGGGGGGGGGGGGGGGGCGGGGGGCCGGGGGGGGGGGGGCGGGGGGGCCCCCCCGCCCCCCCAGCCCCCCCCCCCCCCCCCCCCCCCCCCCCCCCGGCTCGCTGCGGCCGGTGCGCGTGGCGCCGGTGTCACGGGACGACAACGACCCGGCACCGCTGATCACTTTTGCACTACGGCTGCACGTCGTTCCCCGGCCCGCCCTCGCGTCGAGGTGCCGCCGCCCCGGATCCAGCGCGCCGGGCAGGCGCGGACATCCGCAGTGGAACCCGTTGCGGCCCAAGGGATCCGACGTCTCGAGCGCCGAGGGCGGAGCGCGGTTCCGAGACCTCCCGGCACCTACCACGACCCGGCGAAAGCCGCAGTGCAGGTGGTTAGGGTGAGCCGGTGTCGGAGCAGTGGAGCCACAACGTGCACTACCACCCGCTCGTTCTCGACTCGGTGCCCGAAGGATGCGACGCGGCGCTCGACGTCGGGTGCGGCGACGGGACGCTGGTGCGCGCGCTGGCGTCGAGGGCGAAGCGCGCCACGGGCATCGACCGCTCCCGCACGATGATCCGCCAAGCCCGCCGCGCCAGCTACCAGTACGACAACGTGTCCTATGTGGACTCGGACTTCGTCGATTTCGCCGCGAAGGCGCGGGACGGCTCGTACGGGTTCATCAGCAGCGTCGCCGCGCTGCACCACATGGACTTCGATTCCACGCTCACCGCCATGGGCCGGATGCTCGCCCCCGGTGGGAGGCTGGTGCTCGTCGGCCTGGCCCGGCACCACACCCCGCTGGACTGGGCGAGGGACATCGCGGCGATCCCGGTGCACCGCTTCCTCGCCCGCAGGCACGGCGGGGTCACCGAGCCGCCGGAGGTCCCGGCGAAGGACCCGATCATGACCTGGGATGAGGTGCGCCAGGGCGCGCAGCGACAGCTGCCCGGCGTCCAGTACCGCAGGTTGCTGCTGTGGCGCTACGCGCTCACCTGGGACAAGCCCGTCCCGACCTTCTCCGGGTGAACGGCCCGTTCGACCAACGAGATGGGACGAACGGTCCGTTCACCCACATCGGCGGCGACAGGACCGATCGCGCACGAACCACTTCCCCGGGTGAACGGACCCTTCGACCAACGAGATGGGACAAAGGGTCCGTTCACTCGGAAATCCCTGGCCCGGTGCCGACCACTCGCACCGGAGCGAACGGACCGTTCGCCCAACCAGATCGGACGAACGGTCCGTTCACCCATCGCTGCAGCGATGGGACGGGCGGGCGTTCCGGGGCGACGGTCGGCGTAGGCGCGGGTGCGCACGTGGACGTGGGGGGGGCGCCCCGGGGGGGGGGGGGCGGGGGCGCACGGGCGGGGAGAGACCCGCGGGGGGGGGGGGGCCCGGGGGGGGCCCGGGGGGGGGGGGGGCGCGGGGGG
>NZ_JAIUKB010000079.1:0-56422 GCF_020176785.1 Saccharopolyspora sp. 6V
GTGGTTGTGTTGGTGGGGGCCGTGGCGGGTTTGTCTTAGTCTGCTGTCTCGCGCTGCTCCCTGCCCCTCGGGGTCCGTTCACTCCCGATCGGGGTGTCAGGCCCGGGCGGTGACCCGGTGGAAGGCGTCGACGAGGTCGCCGAGTTCGGGGACCTGTTCGGCTTCGGCGAGGGTCTTCTCGAGCGCCGCGTCGTGGGTGGGCCGCGCCTGCTCGAGGAGCGCGCGGCCTTCGTCGGTGAGTTCGGTGTAGATGCCCCGCCGATCGTCCTTGCACAGGATCCGGGTGAGCAGCCCCCGGTCTTCGAGCCGGGTGACGAGCCTGGTGGTGGCGCTGCCGCTGAGCGCGGCGGCGCGGCTGAGCTGCTGCATGCGCATGTGCCAGCCGTCCTGCCTGCTGAGCGCGTCGAGGACGGTGTACTCGACGACGGACAGCCCGTGGTCGGCGGTGAGCGCCTTCTCCAGGGCGGATTCGAGCATTCCGTGCAATGCGGCGAGGGTGCGCCAGCCTTGTGCCCGCACTTCGACCGCGTCGTCGGCGATCCCCACGCCACACCTCCTACCGGCGAGCTCGACGGGTGAGCTCACTCTCCCCACCACCATAGCAGCTTGCGCAGATAGAAAGCGCCTGCAACTATTTAGCAAGCGCGTGCAACTACCAGCTGAAGCCGCATTTCTTCCCACGCACGCCGAAACACCCGCATCACCCCGCGCCCCAGCGGGAACCCCGTGGCGAACACCCGAGGAGAGCGAACACCGATGAACACCGACATGACCGGCCGCACCGCCCTGGTCACCGGCTCCACCAGCGGCATCGGGAAAGCCATCGCGGCGAGCTTCGCCCGCGCCGGAGCCGACGTCGTCGTCAACGGCCGGTCCCAGGACCGGGTCGACGCCACCGTCGAATCGCTGCGCGCCGACACCGGCGGTTCGGTGCGCGGCATCGCCGCGGACATCGGCACGGCCGAAGGCGCCGAAGCGCTCATCACCGAGCTGCCCGACGTGGACGTTCTCGTGAACAACGCCGGGATCTTCTCCGCCACCCCGGTCTTCGAGATCAGCGACGCGGAATGGTCCCGGTTCTTCGAGGTGAACGTGCTCTCCGGGGTGCGCCTGGCCAGGCACTACACCCCGCGCATGGTGCAGCGCGGCTGGGGCCGGGTGATCTTCATCAGCAGCGAGTCCTCGATCTTCATCCCCACCGAGATGGTGCACTACGGCATGACCAAGACCGCGCAGCTGTCCGTGGCGCGCGGCATGGCCCAGGAGGTCAAGGGCACCGGCGTCACCGTGAACAGCGTGCTGCCCGGCCCGACGCTGACGCCCGGCGTCGCGGAGTTCATCGCCAGCCGGGTCGGCGACGACGTGCCGTTCGAGGAGGCGGAGCGCCGCTTCATCGCCGAGGAGCGCCCGAGCTCGTTGCTCGGCAGGCTGATCCGCCCCGACGAGGTGGCGAGCCTGGTGCTCTACGCCGGATCGGAGGCCGGCTCGGCGACGACCGGGGCCGCGCTGCGGGTGGACGGCGGCGTCGCCCCCTCGCTGGCCTGAGCGGTGCCGCGGAACCGGCGGGCGGTCGAGCCCACCGGATCCGCCGCTGCTCAACCGCGGTACTCGGCCAGGAACGGGCGCATCGCGGCGAGCATGCCCACCGGATCCTCCTCCGGCACGTAGTGCCCGGCACCCTGCAGCACGACGCTGGTGACGTCCGTCGCGACCGCGCCGATCTCGGCCGCCATGCCTTCCCCGATGGACTCCGAACCGGCGATCGTCAGCACCGGCAACGTCAGCTTCCGCTCACGCCGCACCAGGTTCTGCTCGATGATCGAATCGATGGCGCGGTAGTAGTCGAAGCTGGCCCGCAGTGCCTCCGGGTCGCGCAGCGCGTCCACGTAGACCTGCACCGCGTGCCCCGGGATCGACGTCGGCGTGGCGGCCTTCGTGGCGAACTGGTGCCCGAAGTAGACGTCCTCCCGTCCGCGCACCAACCGCTCGTTGATCTCCAGCGCGCGGTTGAAGTTGAAGTGCCACAGGAGATCGCTGGTCCGCCGGTCGGCCAGCAGCGGCGGTGACTCGGACAGCCCGGGCACGATCGCCTCCGAGAACACCGCCCGCTCCAGCACCTCCGGGTGGTCGGCGGCCAGCGCGTAGCCGGTCCAGGCACCGATGTCGTGCGAGACGAGCGCGAACCGCTCGTGGCCGAGCTCGCGCATCAGCTCCACCAGATCGGTGGCCAGCGTCCCGGAGTCGTAGCCGGCGGCGGGCTTGTCCGTCAGGTTCACGCCGCGCGGGTCCACCACCACGACGGAGAACCGCTCGGCGAGCTCCGGCAGGACGAAGCGCCACTGGTACCAGTTCTGCGGCCAGCCGCCGAGCACCAGCAGCGGCGGACCGTCGCCACCGCTCAGGTAGTGCGTGCGCAGACCGCCCGCCGTGGCGTAGTGGTCCCGGAAGGTCTCGGTGAAACCGTCCGGCAGCAGCGGCGCCGAAGCGAGGGAACCGGGGCCGTGCGGAACTTCGGTTGAGGTCACGAGGAAACTCCGTGTTCGACGAAGGAGGGGAACCCGGCCGGTACCGCTCGGCGCCTAGCGGACGGCTCACCTGGGTGGCCGGGCCGGCCGGTACGACCTACACTAGCCATGTTGGAACGATCGGTCAAACATGCCGGAGGGAGTGCGCCAGATGGCAGGACGCAAGCAGTTCGACGTCGACACCGCCCTGGACGGAGCGATGCACGTGTTCTGGGAGCACGGCTACGCCGAAGCCAGCCTCAGCAGACTGCTCACCGCCACCGGGCTCGGCCGCGGATCGCTGTACTCCACCTTCGGCGGCAAGGACGAACTGCTCCAGCGCAGCGTCCGCCGCTACGCCGAACTGTTCGCCGCGCCCATGTCCGCCGCCCTGCGCTCCCGCCCGGACGACCCCACCGCCGCCGTCCGCGCGTTCTTCGACACCGTGCTCACCCGGCTCGCCGACCCCGAGGTGCCCGCCGGCTGCCTGATCACCCGGCTCGCCGCCGAAACCGCCGACCTGGACGCGCCGGTGCGCGAGGTCGTCGCCGGCGCCCTCGCCGGGCAGCGCGCCGAGATCCGCGCCGCCCTCCGGCCCGCCGAAGACGCGGTGCCCGCGGAACGGCTCGACGACCTGGCGCTGTACGCGGCCGCGATCAACCAGTCGCTGACCGTGCTGCACCTCGCCGGGACACCGGTGGCCGAACTGCGCACCGTCGCGGACCTCGCTTACGAGCACATCGCGGCGGCGCTGGCCACGCCGCCGCGAACGGAGTGAACGGACCCTTCGACCAACAAGATGGGACGAACGGTCCGTTCACTCCGCTCCGGAGCCACCGAACTTCGAGTCAACGGACCGTTCGACCAACAGGACTGGACACACGGTCCGTTCACCCACGCGCGGCGGCGCCCCGCACCGACGGGAGGCCCGTGGAGTGAACGGACCGTTCGACCAACAAGATCGGACAAGCGGTCCGTTCACTCCACAACGGCGGGGCTCGGAAAGAGGCAGTCGCTCGCCGCCGCGGTGCACCGGTCGCGCCGAGTGAACGGACCCTTCGACCAACTAGATGGGACGGACGGTCCGTTCACTCCAACACTGGGGCGGAGTGTGGCACCCCGTACCTCGCTCTGTGTCGTCTGACGCAGAATCCGGACACCAAGAGTGCTGAACTGGTCACGCAACGAGATCGACCCACCGCAGGGAGGACTCCGCCATGGCCCGCCGCACCGCACCTCGTCCCGCTCCGCAGCCCGAGCCCGCCACCGACGACCACCTCACCCCCGAGCAGGAGCTGGACGTGGCGCTGCGCACCGCAGGTGACTTCCGCACCTGGATCTCCGGCGCCGACACCAAAGCGGGACTGCTGATCCCCGCACTCGGCATCGGCATCGGCGGCGCGGGCAACGCCATGTCCGGGTCCCACGCCGCGGCGCTGCAGCACGGCCCGCTGCGGGCCGCGTCGCTGGTGCTGCTGGGGCTGCTGCTGTGCGGGGCGCTGGGCGCGCTGCTGCACCTCGCGGCCGTGCTCACGCCGCGCACCGGCGCTCCGGCCGGCGGGGCGAACGCGTTCGCCTTCCCAGCCTTCCGCCCGGCGCACGGAGCCACGGCTACCGAGCTGTGCGCGCAGGCCTGGCAGCAGGCGGAGGCGCTGGCGCAGATCGCCGCCACCAAGTACCGGCGCCTGCGCATCGCGCTGCACTGCTCCTGCGGGGCGCTGCTGGCGTTTCTGGCGTGGACGGCGCTGCTCGCGGTGCGCTGAGCCGCTACTCGAACCCCGCGTGCTGGGCGAGCAGTTCTCGGTCCAGCACCGCGATCCGGCGCCGCCGCGTGTCGACGGCGCCGCGGTCCCGCAGCTCCCGCAAGGCCCGCGCCACCGTCTCGCGGGACGCGCTGGTCGCGGCAGCCAACTCGGCCTGGCTCAACGGGATCGCGATCGCGTACCGGCCGGGCCCGTCCGGCACCCCGTGCTCGCGCACCAGGTCCAGCAACAGCCGGGCCAGCCGCTGCCCCACCCCGGACGAGGTGAACTCCACCCGGTACCGGTCGGACTCGCGCATCCGGGCCACCACGCCGACCAGCAGCTCGAACATCACGTCGGGGTGTTCGTGCAGGAACCGGCGGAACTCGGCGCCCGGCACCACGTCCGCCTGCACCGGCCCCAGCGCCGTCACGGCGGAAGCCCGCGGTCGCCCGTCCACCGCGGAGAACTCGCCGATCACCGAGCCGGGCCCGCGGATCGCGAGCACCGTCTCCGCGCCCCGCGTCGACATCGACCACACCTTGACCTGGCCGCTGCGGATCAGCAGCACGTGGTCCGACCGGTCCCCCACGCCGAACAGGACGGCACCTCCCCGCCACCGCCGGGACGTGCCCACCGACCGCAACGCGGCCACCGCCGCCTCGTTCCACCGCTCGCCCATGCCGCCCCCGCTCGCGCGCCTCCGCGGGGTTCCACGCACCCCGGCACTCCGCTGCAACCCGGTGGCCGAGTGCGGCCGACCATGGTCGTGGAGGACCCGAGCTTGGCAGGCGTGGGCCGGGCTCGGCCAGCACCCGGACGAGGAGCGGTGCGAGAGGCCGCCCACCACACCGACGTCCCGGCCGGACGCGACCGCGTGCGACCGACGTCAGCTGAAGGTCGGCAGGCCCACCGCGGCGTCCACCGCGATCGCCACGAACAGCACCGCCAGGTACGAGTTCGACAGGTGGAACAACGTCATCGGATTCGTCGCGCGCCCCTGCCGCACCGAAGCGTGCAGCCGCTGCGCCACGATCAGGAACGCCGCGCCGGACAGCACCGCGATCGCCACGTACACCCAGCTCGTCGCGGGCACCAGCAGCAGCGTGGAGGCGACCGTCGCCCAGCTGTACACCAGGATCCGCGCCGACACCTGCCGCGGCGTCGCCACCACCGGCAGCATCGGCACCCCGGCCCGCGCGTAGTCGTCCCGGTACTTCATCGCCAGCGACCAGAAGTGCGGCGGCGTCCACAGGAACACGACCGCGAACATCACCAGCGCCGGCCACTCGACCTCGCCCGCCACCGCGGCCCAGCCGATCACCACCGGCATGCAGCCCGCCGCACCGCCCCACACGATGTTCTGCGAGGTGCGGCGCTTGAGCAGCAGCGTGTACACGAAGACGTAGAACAGGATCGCGGCCAGCGACAGCACCGCCGCCAGCAGGTTCGCCCCGATCGCGAGCACCGCGAACGACACGGCGCCCAACACGATCCCGAAGATCAAGGCGTGCTTGCGCGGCACCTCGTAGCTCACCAGCGGACGGCTGCGGGTGCGGTGCATCACCGCATCGATGTCCGAGTCGGCCACGCAGTTCAACGCGTTCGCGCTGCCCGCCGACATGGCGCCGCCGACCAGCGTCACCAGCACCAGCCACGGCGACGGGATGCCGCGCTCGGCCAGGAACATCGCCGGGATCGTGGTGACCAGCAGCAGCTCGATGACGCGCGGCTTGGTGAGCGCGAAGTAGGCGGCCAGCACGCCGCGCCGCTTCGCAGTGGTGGTGGGAGCTGCTTCCGCCTGTTCGGGAACGGCCGTCATGAGCTCGTCGACCCGGTCGTCGCCGCGGCCTCGAACGGCAGCGGTTCACCACCGGTGCGCAGCCGGTGCCACAGCACCACCTTGCGCTCCGCGAAGAACGCGCCGAGCGGGATCGTCCCGGCCAGCAGCACCAGCAGCATCCGGCCGTACGGGATGCGCAGCTGCACCGTCGTCACCAGCGCGACGAACAGGTACACGATGTAGAGGTAACCGTGGCCGATGCCGATCGTGGTCGTCCACGAGTCGCCCATCAGCTGCGCGGACGAACCCTCGGGCCACAGGTATTTAAACACCATCGCCAAGCACAGCAAGATGAGCAGCACCGCTGTCACGTACGCCATGACCCGGTATGCGGCCAGAACGCCAGGCTTCACCACAGATCCCTCAATCCCGCCTCTGCCACGAACACCGGAAACGACCGTACGCCACCACCGGTGCACGCCTGCGCGTGACCTGGCGGGACAGTGGTGCCGGCCACGCGATGGCGTGGCTCAGGACACTCCAGGCAGACCGTAGGCGCGGGCGATCAACTCGTAGGAGCGCAGCTTCGCGTCCCGGTCGTACAGGTTCGCGGTGAGCATCAGTTCGTCGACCTCGGTGCGTTCCCGCAGCTCCTCCAGCTCCGCGTGCACCGAATCCGGCGTGCCGTGGATCGCGTCCGCCAGCCACGAGTCCACGATGCTCTGCTCCACCGCGGAGTACGGGTAGTCCCGCGCCTCCTGCGGGCTCGGCATCCGGCCCGGGTTCCCGCTGCGCAGCCGCAGCATGCTCAACGCCATCGGACGCGCCAGGTCCAGCGCCTCCTGCTCGGTGTCGGCGGCGATCGCCTGCGCGCCGATCATCGAGTACGGCTCGGCCAGCACCTCGGAGGGCTGGAACGACTTCCGGTACAGGTCCAGCGCAGGCAGCGTGTTGCGCGCCGAGAAGTGGTGGGCGAACGCGAACGGCAACCCGAGCGCGCCCGCGACCTGCGCGCTGAACCCGCTCGAACCGAGCAACCACACCGGCGGCGCCTGCCCGTGCGGCACCGAACTCACCTCGGCGTACGGGTGGTCGGCGCTGAAACCGTCGCCGAGGAACCGCAGCAGGTCGCCCAGCTGCTCCGGGAAGTCGTCCACCGACAGCGGGCCGCTGGTGCGGCGCAGCGCCCGCGCCGTCCCCTGGTCGGTGCCGGGGGCACGGCCGATGCCCAGGTCGATGCGGCCCGGGTGCAGCGCCTGCAAGGTGCCGAACTGCTCGGCCACGACCAGCGGCGCGTGGTTCGGCAACATCACCCCGCCCGAACCGAGGCGCAGCGTGCTCGTCGCCGACGCCAGGTGCGCGATCACCACCGGCGGGGAGGAGCTCGCGATGCCCGGCATGCCGTGGTGCTCGGCGACCCACAGCCGGTGGAATCCCCAGCGCTCGGCGGCCCGGGCGAGTTCGGTGGTGGTGGCCAGCGCCTCCCCCGGCGTCGTCTGCGCGCCGACGGGCGCGAGGTCCAAGATCGACAGCGGCACGGCCGAGCGGCCGCGGGCGGTGCCGCGGATCGGGTCGGGCCGGGATGCGGGACCGCCGGCCTCGAGGGCGGTGCGGTCCGGGTTGGCGACGGTGTCCATCGCCGCTTGCAACCATCCGGCGGCGTGGCTTTGTTCCCGGGCCGCTGTGCGGGTGCTCACACGCCCGGACGCGGGTGAACGGACCGTTCGTCCGATCTAGTTGGACGAAGGGTCCGTTCACTCTCTCCCGGGTTCGGTGGAACGTCCGGGCGCCGCCGGTTCGCCACGGCCCGCCGCCGGAGTCAACGGACCGTTTATCCGATCTAGTTGGACGAAGGGTCCGTTCACTCTCCCCCGGGCAAGGCAGGCCGGTGAGCGGGAGCCGGGTGAACGTTCACCCGCCCCACGCGGCAGGTCCGTGGGCGGGGATCAGGTGAACGGACCGTTCGTCCGATCTAGTTGGACGAACGGTCCGTTCACTCCCCCGCTCGGGTCAGGCCCGGTCGCCGGTGAGCGCGTAGTCCGGGTGCGCAGCCGGGGCCGGCGAGCTGCGGTGGCGCAGGATCGACTCGCGGATGTCCCCGGCCCGCACCGCACCGTTCGACAGCAGCGAGGAGGTGATGCCGTGGGTGTGCTCGGTCCCGCCTTGGAAGTACACGCCGCCGCGCACGCTGCCGGTGGTGCGCACCCGGTAGTCGCGGTCGACCTGCACCTGCCCGTCGCCGTCGCGGAGGCATTCCTCCCAGGTGCGCCCGAGGAACCGCCCAGGGTCGCCGGGACGGCAGCCGGTGGCGTAGACGAGCACGTCGGAGTCGAGGACGGTGCGCTCCCCGGTCGGGAGGAATTCGACGGTGACGGCGACGCCGTCGTCGGTGGCGCGCACGTCGACGATGCGGGAGGCGTTGAGCATCCGCAGCCGTTCCTCGCCGCGCACCTTCTCCTGGTAGGCCCGCGCGTAGAGCTGCTCGATGAGTTCGAGGTCGACCACCGAGTAGTTGGTGTTGCGGTGGTAGTCCATGAGCATCTGCTTCACCCCGCTCGGCGCGGTGTAGAAGTGGTCGACCGCGTCAGGGTCGAAGATGCGGTTGGCGAAGGGGCTGTCGTCGGCGGGAGTGTGCCCGTACCGGCTGAACACCGAGCAGACCTCGGCGCCGGTGAACGTGCGGTGCAAGTAGTCGGTGACCTCGGCGGCGCTCTGACCGGCGCCGATGACGGTGAACCGGCGCGGTTCGCTGTCGCGGAGTTCGCCGACGCGGTGCATGAGTTCGAGGTTGTGCCACACGCGGTCGCCGAGCTCGGCGCCGGGCGGCAGGCTCGCTTCGAGCCCGACGGCGACCACGATGTTGCGGGCGCGGCTGGTGGTGACCTGGCCGGAGCCGTGCCGCACGAGCACTTCGAAGACCTCGCCGTCCTGCACGGGCCGCACGTCGATGACTTCGGCGTCGTACTGGACGAGGTGGTCGAGCCT
This sequence comes from Saccharopolyspora sp. 6V, assembly GCF_020176785.1. Lineage (NCBI taxonomy): Bacteria > Bacillati > Actinomycetota > Actinomycetes > Pseudonocardiales > Pseudonocardiaceae > Saccharopolyspora > Saccharopolyspora sp. 6V. The sequence goes on from NZ_JAIUKB010000079.1 coordinate 9,015, forward strand.
GCCCGCGGCCCACTCCAGGTAGTCGTGGTATTCGACGCGGGTGGGGAACATCGTCTTGTGGTTGATGAAGTCGACGAGCCTGTTCTTGTCCTGCAGGTAGGACAGGAAGGAGAAGTCGCTGGCGGGCTCCCGCATCGTCACGAGGTCCTTGAGGAACGAGACCTGCATGGTGGTGCCCTCGATGAGCATCCCGCGGTGCCAGCCGAACTGCGGTTTGCGTTCCAGGAAGCTCGCGTCGAGCCGTTCGCCCTCACCGCATCGGCGGTTGTGTTCCTCGACGGCTACGGCCAGCGCTAAGTTGGAGGGGCCGAAGCCGATGCCCAGGATGTCCTGGACGTGGCCTTGCACGTGGGTCGGAGCCGCAGACACGGTTGTCCCTTCGCCGGTACCCGGTCGGTGTCGCGCGCGGGCACGGTGGAATCCGCAGACCGCTCGTCAGTCGCGGTCGTGGTTGTATCGATCGTGGTAGTCGGTTTCGGCCATGCCGGCCTTCCAGTAGCCGATGGCGAGCACCGACGCGGGGTCGAACCCGCGGTCCTGCCGCAGGTGGCGGCGAATTCCGCGGACGACCCCGGATTCACCGGAGACCCAGGCCGACACGTCGAGGGTGTCGGGGATGTCGAGGTCGCGGACCGCGTCGGCGAGCAGGGTGGAACGCCCCGCGGGGATCCCGTCGCGGTGCAGCCAGGTCATCCGCACGTTCGGCGGGCATTCGATGTGCTGCTGGTCGCCGCTCCCGCCGACTTCGAGGAAGACCTGTCCGCTGGCGGTGATCGGGAGCTCTTCGATGATGGAGGCGATGGCCGGCATCGCCGTCTCGTCGCCGACCAGCAGGTACCAGTCGGCTTCCCGGCAGGTGCGCCCACCGGGTCCGAGCACGCCGAGGTAGTCGCCGGGTTCTGCGCGGCGCGCCCAGGACGCGGCGACACCGTGTTCCCCGTGCATGACGAAGTCGATGTCCAGCTCGCCGCGCTGCTCGTCGTAGCGGCGCACCGTGTAGGTGCGCATGGTGGGTCGTTCGTGCGGTTCGGGCCAGTCGTAGCGGCCTTCGTCGTTGAGGACGGGGAGCACCGGGCGATGCTGACCGGGTTGCGGAACGAACACCTTCACGTTGGGCCCGCTGTGCTGCTCGCGGAATCCGGTGAGTTCCTCGCCGCCGAGGGTGATGCGCCGCATGGACGGCGAGAGCTCCGTCGTGCGCAGCACTTCCAGCGTGCGGGTCGGCGGACGGCGGTGTGCGCCGCGTCGGGGTCGGTCCGCTGTCGTCATCGGGCCTGGCGTTCCTTCCTCACTGTCTCCAGAACGATCACTGGAATTAAGGCTAGCCTAACCATAGAACGTCGGGATGTCTTCATCCGGTGGGCCAGATCTCGCCACCCGCTCGGGCGGAACCGTCAGCCCCGCCCGGCGGGCACCGCGTCGGCCCCGTCCCCGGCTTCGGCCGCGCGACCAGCGGTGGTGCGCAGTTCCGCCGGGTTCTTGATGCGCAACGCCACCAGGACGCCGAGCAGCGCGAATCCGGCGGAGACGAGCATCGCAAAGTGGTAGACGCCCAGCGACCCGGAAGATCCCGCGCCGCCGATCGCCAGCACCCCCGCCGTCACCGCCACGCCCAGCGCCGAACCGACCTGGCGCTGCACGTTGAACAGTGTGGAGGCACCGCCGGTGGCGGTGGCGCTGATCGTCGCGAACGCGACCACCTGCAACTCGATCGAGGCGGCGCCGACGAAGAAACCGGAGGCGAACTGCACGACGCCCGCCGACAGCGGTCCGGTCACCAGGTTCATCGCTGCGAACGACCCGGCCGCGCCGAGCATCGCCACCGCGATCAGCAGCCGCGGACCCCACTTCGGGTGCGCCCAGGTCACCGCCTGCGAAGCCACCATCAGCCCCACCGCCTTCGGCAGCGTCACCAGGCCCGTCTCCCACGGCGAGGCGCCCATCCCCGTCTGGTACATCAACGTGAACCCGTAGAGGGTGCCGAGGAACCCGGCCACGCACGTCGCCAGGATCAGGCTGGCCCGCCGGAACGAGGCGTCGCCGAACAACCGCACGTCCAGCATCGGCTGCCGCGACCGCAGCTGGCTCACCACCAGCGCCACCAGGCAGCCGAGGCCGACCGCGCCGGCCAGGTAGAAGTGCGGCGAGCCGGGCCCGCGCATCGACACCGCGTCCAGCGCGTACATCAGCAGCCCCAGGCCGGGCGCGGCGAGCGCGAACCCGACCAGGTCGAACCGCTTGTGCACCGATTCGACGTGCTCCCGCAGCCGCAGCGCTCCGTACACCAGCGCCAGCACCCCGAACGGCACGTTCACGAAGAAACCCCACCGCCAGGTGAGCTGCTCCACGAACAGCCCGCCGAGCACCGGCCCCAGCGCGGGGGCGACGGCGGTCGGGATCACCAGCACCCGGGACAGCTTGATCCGCTCCTGCGGCGGGTAGGCGCGGAACAGCATGGTCAGCGCCACCGGGCTCAGCACCCCGCCGCCCGCGCCCTGCACGATGCGGGCGAGGGTCAGCTGGGTGAGGTCCTGCGCCGCCCCGCACAGCGCGGAGGCCAGCACGAACGCGCCGAACGCTGCCAGGAACACCTTCTTCGTGCCGAACCGGTCGCCGAGCCACCCGGACACCGGGATGCACACCGCGAGGCTCACCAGGTAGCCGATGTTGATGGCGCTGGTGGCGCTCGGCGGCACCCCGAACTCGGCGCCGATGGCGGGCAGCGCCACGTTCACGATGGTGGCGTCCATGCCGTTCATGAACATCGCGGCGACGTAGACGACGCAGACCGCGACCTTGGGGTCGTTCACACGCATTGGTTTCCCGATTTACACGCTGTTGCGGGCCGGGCGGATGTCCGTCCAGTGCACCTCGATGTGGTCCAGGCAGGACTTCCGGTCGGCGGGGCCGTGGGCGACGGTCCAGCCGTCGGGCACTCGGATCCGCTCCGGCCACAGCGAGTACTGGTCCTCGTCGTTGATCAGGGCGTAGAACGAGCCGTCGGCGTCGTCGAACGGGTTGCTCATGCTCCGGAACTCCTTCGTTGGTCGGAGGCGGTTCGCTGGTCGGAGGCGGTTCGCCGGTCGGACCCCGCGGCGCCGCGGAGCCGATCTTCGACGATGGCCGCGATCTCGGCGAGCGGGGCGGGGCGGGTCATGTCCTTGTGCTCGCAGGCGATGTCGTGGTTCTCCACGACGCCGTCCACGTACGGCTCCCACATCCGGGGGGTGAGCGAGGCCTTCGCCTGGTTCTCGGTGGCGGTGAAGAACAGCAGGTCGCCGTGGAAGGTGCCGTGGTCGGCCTCGTTCTCCAGCACGGCGCAGTTGGCGAAGTTGTCGATGATCGCCTTGACGGTGTGCTCTTCGAGGTTGGCCAGGGCGCTGCCCTCGGCGGAGAGGATCTCCATCACGTCCTCGCGGCGCAGCGGCCCGTCGCCGAGCCGCGCCATGTCGTAGCCCGCCATGTACAGCAGCGCCTTGAGCGCCTCCTCCTCGGTGGGCAGCACGTCCCACACGTCCTTCGGGTACGAGTCCAGCATGCAGAGGAACCGGACCTGTTCGCCCTGGTCCTGCAGCTGGGTGCTCATCTCGTGGGCGATGACGCCGCCGAAGGACCAGCCGAGGAAGTGGTACGGCCCGTGCGGCTGCACGGTGCGCACGTGCTCCAGGTACTCGGCGGCCATCGCGGCGAGGTCGTCGAGCACCGGTGCCGGTTCGTCGAGCCCCCGGGACTGCAGGCCGTAGAGCGGGCGCTGCGGGTCGATGTGCTTCATCAGCCCGGAGAACGGCCAGGCGAGCCCGGCGGCCGGGTGCACGCAGAACAGCGGTTCCTCCGTCCCGTCGGTGCGCAGCGGCAGCAGGATGCCCAGCGCGTCACCCTTGCCGCCGGTGCGGACCCGCGCGCCGAGGCCGGCGACGGTGGGGGCGGCGAACAGGCTGCCGACGTTGAGCTTCACGCCGAGCGCCTCGTCGATGCGGGCGATCAGCCGGGCCGCGAGCAGCGAGTGCCCGCCCAGGTCGAAGAACCCGTCGTGCACCCCGACCCGCGGTAGTTCGAGGACTTCCGCGAACAGCTCGCACAGCACTTCTTCGGTGGGGTCGCGCGGCACGGCGGAGCCGACGGCGGCGGCCAAGTCGGGTTCGGGCAGCGCGGCGCGGTCCAGCTTGCCGTTCGGCATCAGCGGCAGCGCGTCCACGAACACGATCGCGGCGGGCACCATGTAGTCCGGCAGCGATTCGGCGACGTGCGCGCGCAGTTCCGCCTGCTCCACGTCCTGCTGGGCGACGACGTAGCCGATGAGCCGCTTGTCACCGGGCCGGTCCTCGCGGACCACGGTGGCGACCTGGCCGACCGCGGGGTGGCGGGCCAGCGCGGCTTCGACCTCGCCGGGTTCGATGCGGAAGCCGCGGATCTTGACCTGGTCGTCGGCCCGCCCGGCGAAGTCCAGCGCCCCGTCGGAACGCCACCGCACCAGGTCGCCGGTGCGGTACATCCGGGAGCCGGGGGCGCCGTACGGGTCGGCGACGAAGCGTTCCGCGGTGAGCCCGGGCCGCTTCAGGTAGCCGTGCGCGAGCCCGGTGCCGGAGACGTACAGCTCGCCGACGACGCCCGGCGGCACCGGGCGCAGCGCCGCGTCGAGCACGTACAACCGGGTGCCGGGGTCGGGGACGCCGATGGGCACCGAGGTGCCGGTGTCCGGTTCGCAGTCCCACAGCGTGGAGTTCACGGTCGCCTCGGTCGGCCCGTAGCAGTTCAGCATCCGGCGGTCCCGGGCCCAGCGCTGCACCAGGTCGGCGGGCACCTTCTCCGCGCCGCACAGCAGGGTCGCGTTCGGCGGCAGGTCCACCTCGGGCGGGAACATGCCCATCACGGACGGGCCGATGGCCAGGTGCGTCACCCCGTGCTCGGCGGCGTAGTCGGCCAGCGGCGCGCCCGGCACCCGCCGGTCGGCGGGCACCACGACGAGGGTGCCGCCGGAGAGCAGGCCCATGCAGATCTCCCAGAACGCCACGTCGAAGCTCGGCGAGGCGAACTGCAGCACCCTGCTCTCGGCGGTGACGCCGACCCGCTGCGCCTGGGTGGCGACGAGCCCGGCGACCCCGGTGTGCGGGACGACGACGCCCTTGGGCCTGCCGGTGGAACCGGAGGTGTAGATCACGTACGCGGGATCATCCACAGTGGACTTGCGAGGCGGGGTGCCGGTGGGCCGTGCGGTGAGCGCCGTGCGCACCTCCGCGTCGTCCAGCAGCACCGCGGGCGCCCCCTCGGGGACGCGATCCGAACGCGCCAGCACCAGGCCCGGCTCCGCGTCGTCGATCATGTGCTGCAACCGGTCCGCCGGGTAGTCCGGGTCCAGCGCCAGGTAGGCCGCGCCGGAGGCCAGCACCGCGAGCAGCCCGATGATCAGCTCCGGGGACCGCGGCAGCATCACGCCGACGATCCGGCCGGGGGCGGCACCGCGCTCGATCAGCAGGTGCGCCAGCGCGTTCACCCGCTCGCCCAGTTCGGCGTAGCTGAGCTCCACGTCCTCGAAGACCAGCGCCGGCTCGTCCGGGTGCGCCGCGATCCGCGCGTCGAGCAGGTCGGGGAAGGTCGCGGGCCGCACGTCCTGCTCCGGCACCGCGTCGCCCCAGCAGAAGATCCGCCGCCGCTCCTCGGCGTCCAGCAGGTCCAGGTCGCCGATCGGGGTGTCCGGGGCGGCCGCGGCGGCGGTCAGCAACCGCACGAAGCGGGCGGTGAGCGCTTCCACGCTGCGCTGCTCGAACAGGTCGGCGCTGAACTGGGCGACGCCGTCGACCCCGTCGCCGGTCTCGCGCATGCTCAGCGCCAGGTCGAACTTCGCCGCCCCGGCGTCCACCGTGTCCACAGTGGATTTGAGGCCGGGGAGTTCGGCGTGCACCGCCTCCGCCTCGCCCCAGTAGGCCAGCATCACCTGGAACAGCGGGTGCCGGGCCAGCGAACGCGACGGGTTGAGCACCTCGGCGAGCCGCTCGAACGGCAGTTCCGCGTGGTCGTAGGCGGCCAGGTCGGCCTGGCGCACCCGGTCCAGCAGTTCCGCGAACGTCGGCTCCCCCGAGGTGTCGGTGCGCAGCACGAGGCTGTTCACGAAGAACCCGACGAGCTCGTCGAGCCGGTCGTCGCCGCGACCCGCCACCGGGGTACCGATGGGGATGTCGGTGCCCGCGCCGAGCCTGGTCAGCAGCGCGGCCAACCCGGCCTGCACCACCATGAACGGGCTCGCCCGGTGCGCCGCGGCCAGCGCCCGCAGGTCCCGGTGCAGCGCGGCGTCGAGGGAGAACCGCACGGTGCCGCCGCGGTGGCTGGGTGCCGCGGGCCGCTGGTGGTCGGCGGGCAGCGCCAGCTCGTCGGGCAGCCCGGCCAGCTCCGCCCGCCAGAACGCGAGTTCGCGGGCGGCGAGGCTGTGCTCGTCCTGCTCGTCCCCGAGCAGTTCCCGCTGCCACAGCGCGTAATCCGCGTACTGCACCGGCAGCGGCGGCCACTCCGGTGCCGCACCGCGCAGCCGGGCGGCGTAGGCGGTCGCCAGGTCGCGCAGCAACGGCGCCATCGACCACTCGTCGGTGGCGATGTGGTGCAGCAGCACCAGCAGCACGTGCTCCCGCTCGCCGGTGCGGAACAGCTCGGCGCGCAGCGGCGGCTCCTGCGCCAGGTCGAAGCCGTGCCGGGCCGCGGTTTCCAGCGCCTCGTCCAGTTCGGCGGCGGCGACCTCGTGCACCGGCAGCTCCGGTGCGGCGGCGGGCAGCACCCGCTGCCGCGGCTCGCCCTGCCGGTCCGGGAACGTGGTGCGCAGGCTCTCGTGCCTGCCGACGACGTCACCGAGCGCGGCGCGCAACGCCGCCACGTCCAGCTCGCCGGACAGCCGCACCCCGATCGGCAGGTTGTAGGTGGCGCTCGGCCCCTCCAGCCGGTGCAGGAACCACAGCCGCTGCTGGGCGAACGACAGCGGCACCTCGTCCGGGCGCGGCACCGGTCGCAGCTCCGGGCGGGCCCGCAGCGCCGGTCCCAGCCGCCGCACCAGCCCCGCCACCGTCGGGTGGTCGAACAGGGTGCGGATGGAGACCTCCACCCCGAGCTCGCCGCGCACCCGCGCCAGCAGCCGCGTCGCCAGCAGCGAATGCCCGCCGAGGTCGAAGAACCCGTCGTCGATGCCGACCTCCGGCACCCCGAGCACCTCGCCGAACAACCGGCACAGCGCCGATTCGACCTGGTCCCGCGGGGCGCGGCCGGTGGCCTGCGCCGCGAAGTCCGGCGCGGGCAGCGCCCGGACGTCCAGCTTCCCGTTCGCCGTCAACGGCAACGCGTCCAGCAGCACCACCGCGGACGGCACCATGTAGTCCGGCAGCTCCGCGGCCAGGTGTGCGCGCAGCTCCGCCGGGTCGGCGGTCGACACCGCGTAGCCGACCAACCGGTGGTCGCCCGGCTGGTCCTCGCGCGCCACCACCGTCGCCTGCGAGACCTGCGGGTGGGCGGCGAGGCGCGCCTCGATCTCGCCGAGCTCGATGCGGAACCCGCGGATCTTCACCTGGTGGTCGGCGCGGCCCACGAACTCCAGCAGGCCGCCGTCGCGCCACCGGGCAAGGTCGCCCGAGCGGTACATCCGGGTGCCGCCCGCGCCGAACGGGTCGGCGACGAACCGGGACGCGGTCAGCCCACGCCGTCCCAGGTAGCCGCGCGCCAGGCCCGCCCCGGCGATGTAGAGCTCGCCGACCACGCCCGGCGGCACCGGCTGCAGGTTCTCGTCCAACAGGTACACCCGCAGGTCCGGGATGCCGCGGCCGATGAGGCTGCCGTCGCGGCGCGCCACCAGCTCGGGGTCCAGCTCCACGTACGAGACGTGCACCGTCGTCTCGGTGATCCCGTACATGTTGATCAACTTGGGTGCGTCGGGGTGCCGCGCGTACCAGTCGTCGAGGCGGGACAGGTCCAGCGCCTCACCGCCGAACACGACGCGGCGCAACGCCAGCTCCCGGCTCGGCTCTGGCGCGTTCCGGTCCGCCTCGACGAGCTGGTAGAACGCCGACGGCGTCTGGTTCAGCACCGTCACCCGCTCCCGCACCAGCAGGTCCAGGAAGTCCTCCGGGGAACGGCTCACCTCGTGCGGCACCACCACCAGCCTGCCGCCGTGCAGCAGCGCGCCCCACAGCTCCCACACCGAGAAGTCGAAGGCGTACGAGTGGAACAGCGTCCACACGTCCTCGGTGCCGAACCCGAACCACGGCTCCGTCGCGGTGAACAGGCGCACCACGTTGTGATGCGGGATGACCACGCCCTTCGGCTGCCCCGTCGAACCGGACGTGTAGATGACGTACGCGGCGTGGTCCGGGGTCAGCGGGCCGCGCTCGCCGCCGAGCGGATCCCGCTGCGAGTGCTCGGCGATCTGCGCGGCGCTCGCCGGGTCGTCCAGCAGCAGCCGCGGGATGTCGGCGGGCAGGTTCTCGTGGTGCGCGGTGTCGCTGATCAGCATCGCCGGCTCGGAATCCGCCACGATGTAGGCGATGCGGCTCGCCGGGTTCCCCGGGTCCAGCGGCAGGTAGGCGGCACCGGCCTTGAGCACCGCCAGCACCGACACCACCAGCTCCGCCGAGCGCGGCAGCGCCAGCGCCACCAGCTGCTCCGGGCCGACCCCGTGGTCGATCAGGCAGTGCGCCAAGCGGTTCGCCCGCGCGTCCAGGTCCGTGTACGTCAGCTGCTCGTCGCCCCAGGTCAGCGCCACCGCTTCCGGGGTGCGGCGGACCTGGTCCTCGAACAGTTCCGGCAGCGTCTTCGCCGACAGGTCGGGGCCGACCGGGCCGCCGTTCCACTCCTCCAGCACCAACCGCCGCTCGTCGGCGGACAGCAGGTCCAGCTCGCCGACCGCGCCGTCCCCCGCGGCGAACCGGTCCAGGAAGCGCAGGAACCGCTCGCGGTGCGCGTCGACCTCGTCGCCGGTGTACAGGTCGGGATTCGCGTCGAACTCGAAGCGCATCCCGGTGCCCGCCGTGTACACCGACACCGTCAGGTCCTCCACCGGGCCCGCGGCCAGGTTGTGCACCGTCGAGGTGTGCTCGCCGAAGCACAGGTCGTAGTCGAACGCCTTCACGTTGATCATCGGGCCGAACAGCGGGCGATCGGTGCCCAGCAGCCGCAGGTCCCGGCGCAGGTCCTCACCCCGGTACTGCTGGTGCTTGCGCACCTGCCGCACGGCCTTCGCGACCTGCGCGATCAGCTCGTCCCGGGTCGTCTCCGGGGTGACGGCCAGCCGCAGCGGCAGCACGTTCACGACCATGCCCGGCACCCGCGACGCCGCCGAACCGAGCCGCCCCATCACCGGCAGGCCCAGCACCACCTCGCGCCGGCCCGTCACCCGGTGCAGGTAGGCGGCGAACGCGGCGATGAACGCGTCCGGCCAAATCGTGCGGCTCTGCTGCGCGGCACCCGCCAACGCGTCCGCCGCACCCGAACCCACGTCGGCGACGCGGCGCACGAAGGTGCGCGCGGTGCGGCCCGACCGGCCCGCCAGCGTCGTCGCCTCCGGCTCGTCGGCGAACGACTCGCGCCAGAACCGCCGGTCCCGCTCGAACTTGTCCGACCCGCGGTAGTCCTGTTCCGCGTCGAGCAGCGCCGACAGCGGCTCGAACGGCGAATCCGCCGGCTTCTCGCCCGCGACCAGCGCCGAATAGGCCTCCGCGACCCGGCGCAGCACGATCGAGAAGCCGTAGCCGTCGATCGCCACGTGGTGGATCCGCTGGTACCAGAGCCAGTGGTCGTCGGCGAGCTTCACCAGCGCCGCGGTGAACAACCTGCCCCGCTGCCCGCCGACCGTCAGGTCGACCGGTTCCGCCAGGTCCGCGCGCATCCACCTCAGCGCCGCGGCCAGCGGATCCGCGTCGCCGCTGACGTCCACGACCGGCAGGTCCAGGTGCCACGGCGGGTCGATCACCTGGCGCGGGCCGTCCGCCGCCTCCACCACCCGGATGCGCAGCGACTCCGCCTCGGCGAGCACCACGTTGAGCGCGTCCTCGAACAGCTCCGGCTCCACCGGGCCGTGGATCTCGACGTACTCGCTCGTGTTGTAGATCGGGTTCGCGCGGTCGAGGGCCTGCGCGAACCAGATCCCCGCCTGCGCGGCGGACAGCGGCAGCGACACGTCCAGAGGCTCCGGCATCGTTCTCCCCCACGGGACACGGACAAAGTAAGGCTAACCTTATTTCACCGTCCGCCGAGTGACCAGAACCCCTGCTGCGTGCGCTACCTCTCAGCGGGGAGGCGTCCACCCGGCGGTAACCACCCGAGCCCGTGGGGTGAACGGACCGTTCGTCCCATCTAGTTGGTCGAACGGTCCGTTGACTCGGGCTGCGCACCCGCGGCGGAGGACCTGGATCCGCCCGCCCCGGGAACGAGTGAACGGACCGTTCGCCCAATCCCGTTGGACGAACGGTCCGTTCACCGTCGAAGTCCTCCCACCCACCGCGCCGGATCATCGTCCGCGAGCACCGGGGTGAACGGACCGTTCGTCCCGTCTGGTTGGTCGAAGGGTCCGTTCACTCCCCGCGCTCTAGCGCCGGTTGCGAGTGAACGGACCGTTCGTCCCGTAGAACTGGACGAACGGTCCGTTCACCTGCGCGGGAGAGCTGTCAGCGGTCGTGCACCATCAACGCCGAGTTCTTGCCGGGCAGCCCGACCTCGCGGGCCCGGACGAAACCCGCCTTCCCGAAAGCCGCCACCGACGCTCCGTTGTGGACGTTCGGCTCGGCGACGACCCGCGCGCATTCCGGATCCGCCGCCAGCAGGCCGTGGGCCACCGCCTCCAGCAGCGACGAGCCGAAACCGCGCCCGATGGCGTCCTTCTCCCCGATCGCGATGTGCACGCCGAGATCACGCGGGTGCAGCGGGTAGCAGGTGGCGAGCTTGTCGCGGACCACCCGGTACAGCTCGACGTAGGCGACGTCCCGCCCGTCGCGCCGCACGATGCACGGCACCGAGTGCTGCCCGCCGAGCTGTGCGCCGAGCTCGTTCCGCCAGCGCTGCAACGACCACGCCTGGTTCCAGTTGACCGCCACGTGGTCTTCATTCATCCACCGGTGCACCAGCTCCGGGTCCTCCGAGTTCAGCGCGACCGGCCGCAACGACCAGCCGTCGCCAAGTTCCGGGACCGGCACCCCGGGCACGCCGTCCGCGGCGGTGGCGCGCATCGGGTTCGGCACCTCGTAGCGCACGGGCGAGACCGCCACCTTGCCCTCGGCCAGGTAGCGCAGTCCGGAACCGTTGAGCACCGCCAGGTCGGTCAGGGTGGCGCTGTCGAGCCAATGCCGGATGACCCGTTCGGTGTCGGGGTAGGTGTCGGCGAGCGCGCCCAGCTCCTCGGCCAGCGCGACCAGCAGTTCCTGCTCGTCGGCGACTCCGCGCAGTCCGAACCGGCCGATGGCGGCCAACGAGCGGCGGGTCAGCAGCCGGGCGGTCACCTCGGCCAGGTCGGCGCGCTCGTCGAGGTTGCGCAGCGCCGGCGTCACCGTGCTCTCCACGTGCGAGGCGAGCCAGCGCCGCGCCTCGTCCTGCGACGACACGCCCTGCCCGAGCACGTCGACCTCGTCGTTGCCCGTCAGCGGATCCACCGCGCCGGTGCGGACCGCGTCCAGCAGCCAGTCCAGCAGCGTGCCCGAACCCTCGGCGTTGATCGGGGCGTCCGCGGTGGCCCGGCCGCGTGCGTCCGCCGAGCACGCCGCGGCCAGCAGCGCGGAGTCGGCGAGGTCACCGGAGTCCGCCACCCGGATCGGTCCGAACCCGTGCGCGCCGGTCGGTGAGCGGTAGGTGACCTCGGTGGTGAACCGCAGCGGCCCGATCGTCACCTTCAGCGGACCCGCTTCGATCGGGGTGTGCGTTTCCGCGAGCCACCTCCGCAACAACAGCGCCGCCCGCGGGTCCACCTGCACGTTCTCGGCCACACCTGTCACACGCCACCTCTTCACGCTGCGTTGGGAACGCCGACCCTAACTCAGCCGACCGGGTAACGGACCTGCCTTCTCCGGTGCCCCCGGTCACCACCTTCGCGGAGTGAACGGACCGTTCGACCAACTAGATGGGACGAACGGTCCGTTCACCCGAAACCTGGCACGGCCGACCGGGTGAGGCAGCTCCAGTGCCCGTCCCTCCGATCCGGGTCCCGGGTGAACGGACCGTTCGTCCAAGCGGATCGGGCCAACGGTCCGTTCACCCCTGGCGGCCGGCGGCAGCGGGGAGCTCCGAGCAGCATCGGCCGGAGTGAACGGACCGTTCGACCAACTAGATGGGACGAACGGTCCGTTCACTCCGCTGCCGGGGCGACACATTTCGGGGCCGCGGCTCGTTGTCCTCCACGTCACCCGGACCCGTCGTCAACGCCGAGGAATCGCCGATGCACACCACACGCCCCACCGGTACCGGCATGACCAGCAGCGACCAGATCGCGCGGCACGCCCGCAAGATCCCCGACGCGGTGGCGCTGCGCTTCGGCGACGCGGGCCGCACGTACCGCGAGCTCGACGAGCGGCTGAGCAGGCTGGCGAACGCGCTGCTGGCGCGCGGGGTGTCGGCGGGCGACCGGGTCGCGGTGCTGGGCTTGAACGGCATCGAGGTGGTGGAGGCCTACCACGCGTGCGGCAGGCTCGGCGCGATCTGCGTGCCGATCAACTTCCGGCTGGTGGCCGACGAGGTGGCGTACGCGCTGACCGACAGCGGCGCGGTCGCGGTGGTGGTGGACGCGGCGCTGGCCCCGGTGCTGGCCAAGGCGCGCGCGCAGGCACCGGAGGTGCGCACCGTCCTGGTGATCGGCGGGGCGGACACCGGCGCGGAGGGCTACGAGGAGGCGCTGGCGGCGGCCGATCCGGTCTCGCCCGGTGTCGACGTGGACGAGGACTCGCCCGCGTTCATCATGTACACCTCGGGCACGACGGGCCGCCCGAAGGGCGCGGTGCTGACGCACCACAACCTGCTGCTGCACTCGTTCAGCATGATGGCGCACCTGGGCACGCCCGCCGGGGAGCGGGTGGGGATCTCGGGTGCGCCGCTGTTCCACATCGCCGGGGTGTCCACGATGTTGCCGAACGTGCTGCTGGGGGGCTGCACGGTGGTGTCGCGCTCGGGCCGGTTCGATCCGGCGGAGGTGGTGGACGTGCTGGAGCGGGAGCGCGTCACGGACTGCTTCTTCGTTCCGGCGCAGTGGCAGGCGATCTGCTCGGTGCCGGGCATGGCCGAGCGGGATTGGTCGGCGTTGCACCGGTTGTCGTGGGGTGCGGCGCCCGCGTCGACCCCGCTGCTGCGCCGCCTGATCGAGGTGTTCCCGGACGCGGAGGTGGTGACCTCGTTCGGCCAGACCGAGTGCAGCCCGGTGACGACGCTGCTGCGCGGGGAGGACGCGCTGCGCAAGATCGGTTCGGTGGGCACGCCGATGCTCAACGTCGAGGTCCGCGTGGTGGACGAGGAGATGAACGACGTGCCGCGCGGCGAGGTCGGCGAGATCGTGTACCGCGGCCCGACGGTGATGCAGGGCTACTGGGGCAAACCGGCGGAGACCGCGGACGCGTTCGCGGGCGGCTGGTTCCACTCCGGCGACCTGGTGCGGGAGGACGAGGACGGCTACTACTTCGTCGTCGACCGCAAGAAGGACATGATCATCTCGGGTGGGGAGAACATCTACTGCGCCGAGGTGGAGGACGTGCTGGCCGGGCACCCGAAGGTCGGCGAGGTGGCGCTGATCGGCGTGCCGGACGAGAAGTGGGGCGAGACCCCGCTGGCGGTGCTGGTCGCGCGCGACCCGGCGGATCCGCCGACGGCCGCGGACGTGGAGGCCTACTGCCGCGAGCACCTGGCCGGCTACAAGCGCCCCCGCCACATCTCGGTGATCGCGGAGCTGCCGCGCAACCCGAGCGGCAAGATCCTCAAGACGAGGCTGCGCACCGCCCGCGCGGACGGCGAGCTCCCCGACACCTGATCCGGGCGGACGGCCCGCACGCGGACCGGGCGGGCCGTCCCCCTGCGGGAGCTACTTCTCGGACCACCGCGGCGGCGGGTTGTCGCCGAAGATGCGCTCGGCCTGCTCGGCGGTGGGGATCACGAAGATCCCGCTGGCTTCCACGAGGACCCGGTCCGGTTCGTCCTCGGTGGTGATGGTGGCCTTCGGGCCGGTGCGCCGATCGGTGATCGAGTCCTCCGGCACCCAGGCGGTGAGCCGCAGCGGGGTTTCCAGCGGCACGGGCCTGCGGTAGCGCAGCGACAGCGACACGGTCATGCCGGGGCGGCCCTGGGCGGCGTGCGCGTGCCCGAGGATCTGGTCGACGAGCATGGCGCTGATCCCGCCGTGGGTGTAGCTGTGCGGGCCTTCGTAGGCGAGCCCGAGCGTGCAGGTGCCGGTGGCGACGCCGTCGGCGACCCGCACCCGCATCGGTGGTGCGATCGGGTTTCCGGGCCCGCTGGCGGGGTTGTACATCCGCCTGCCGGGTTTGGCCTCGTCGAGCGTCGGCGGCACGTGCCTAGTGCGGCTCGCTTCGGTGAGCGGGCCGACGAGGTCGCGGGCCTGGTCGGCGGTCTTGCGCAGCGTGGCGGCGTCCACCTCGGTGCCGGCGGCGGCCTGGACGAGTTCGCGCAGCGCGTCGCCGAGTTCGCGCGCGGCGCGGGCCCGGTCCTGGGCGTGGTCCTCGCCGGAGCCGTCGGGCTCGCGTTCGGCGTCGGACTGGCGGTATTCGCTGATGACGGGTGTCTCCTGGTCGTTCCGGTGGTGCGCCGCGGTCACTCGCCGCGCCACACGGGGGCGCGCTTCTCGGCGAACGCACGGGCGCCTTCCTGCGCGTCGGCGGAGCCGAACACGGGCCCGGCGATCTCGGCCTGCTCGGCGAACGCCTCGGCGTCGGTCCAGCGCAGCGCGCCGGAGACGATCCGCTTGGTGGCGCGCACGGCGAGCGGCCCGTTGGCGGCGACGCGCGCGGCGAGCTCCTTGGCACCGTCGAGGGCGCCGCCGGGTTCGGTGAGGCTGTTGACGAGGCCGTGGGCGTGCGCCTTCTCGGCGGTGAGCGGGTCGCCGGTGAGCGCGATCTCCATGGCCAGCTGGTACGGCAGCGCCTTCGGCAGCCGCAGCAGTCCGCCCGCGGCGGCGACGAGCCCGCGCTTGACCTCGGGCAGCCCGAACTTCGCTTCGCGGGAGGCGACGACGAGGTCGGCGGACAGCGCGAGTTCGCAGCCTCCGGCCAGCGCCCAGCCTTCGACGGCGGCGATGAGCGGCTTGGACGGCGGCCGTTCGGTGAGCCCGCCGAACCCGCGGCCGGGCACGTGCGGCCGTTCGCCGCGGGTGAAGGCCTTGAGGTCCATGCCCGCGCAGAACGTGCCGCCGGCGCCGGTGATGATGCCGAGGACGAGGTCGCTGCGGGATTCGAGTTCGTCGACGGCGGCGGCGATGCCTTCGGCGACGGACGCGTCGACGGCGTTGCGGGCTTCGGGCCGGTCGATGGTGATCACGGCGATGCCGTCGCCGAATTCGGTGCGGACGCTCTCGCTCACGTGCTGCTCTCCTCCTGCTCCGCGCCGCCTGGCGGTGGCGTTCTCCCTGGCAGTGTTACTCGCTCGCGAAAAAACGGTCAAGGCAGACCGCTGCGGGTCACTGTGCGGTCGGCCACCTCGGGATGCTCCCACGCGCGCCGGGATCGTCGGTGGTGGCGGGCATGCTGTGTCGCGGACGAGAGGGGGTGCGCGGTGCGGCAACGGCAGGTCGCCCTGCTCCGCGGGGTGAACGTGGGCGGGCACAACAGGATTCCGATGGCGCGGTGGCGGGAGGTGCTGTCCGGGCGGGGTTTCGGCGAGGTGGGGACGTTGCTGCAGAGCGGCAACGCGGTGTTCACCGCGTCCTGCCCGGCGGCCGAGTCGGAACGGCTGGTGGCGGCGGACCTCGCCGCGGAGTTCGGGTTCGAGGTGCCGGTGCTGGTGCGCACCCGCGACGAGCTGGCGGCGGTGGTGGCGGCCGATCCGCTGGGCGAGGTGGCGAGCGTCCCGGCGCAGTACCTGGTGACGTTCCTGTCCGCGCGCCCCGATCCGGCGGCGCTGGCGGAGCTGGACGTGGCGGGCTGCGCGCCGGACATGGTGCGGTTCGGCGAGCGCGAGGTCTACGTGTGGTGCCCGGAGGGCGTGCGGAACTCGCGGATGCCGCAGTCGTGGTGGGAGCGCCGCCTCGGCCTGCGCGCGACCTCCCGCAACTGGTCGACGGTGACCCGCCTGCTGGCGCTGGCCGATTCCGGCCGGTGAGCTCGTCTCGGGGTTCGGGCCGGGACGTTGTCCCCTACCGATGTGCCGCGGCGACGTCTGACGCTGGGTCGTGGGAGCCACGTGGTGGCGCCGCGCGGCCGGGCTGCGGCGCAACCGAGCGAGGAGGGCGCAATGGGGCGAGCGGTGGGCATCGACCTGGGCACGACGAACTCCGTGGTGGCGGTGCTGGAGGGCGGCGAGGCGACCGTCATCGCGAACTCGGAGGGCGCGCGCACCACACCGTCGGTGGTGGCGTTCGCCCGCAGCGGTGAGCTGCTGACCGGCCAGCCTGCGAAGAACCAGGCGGTCACGAACGTCGATCGCACGATCCGGTCGGTGAAGCGGCACATGGGCACCGACTGGAAGACCACGATCGACGAGAAGGACTACACGGCGCAGGAGATCAGCGCCCGCGTGCTGATGAAGTTGAAGCGCGACGCCGAGACCTACCTGGGCGAGGACGTGACCGATGCGGTGATCACGGTCCCGGCGTACTTCGACGACGCGCAGCGGCAGACGACGAAGGAGGCCGGCCAGATCGCGGGCCTCAACGTGCTGCGCATCATCAACGAGCCGACGGCGGCCGCCCTCGCCTACGGGCTGGAGAAGGGCGAGAAGGAGCAGACGATCCTGGTGTTCGACCTCGGTGGCGGCACGTTCGACGTGTCGCTGCTGGACGTCGGCGAGGGCCTGGTCGAGGTGAAGGCGACCTCGGGCGACACCGACCTGGGCGGCGATGACTGGGACCAGCGGATCGTGGACTGGCTGGTGGAGAAGTTCAAGGCGTCCTCGGGCATCGACCTGACGAAGGACAAGATGGCCTTGCAACGCATCAAGGAAGCCGCGGAGAAGGCCAAGATCGAGCTGTCGAGCTCGTCGACGACGAACATCAACCTGCCCTACATCACGGTGGATTCCGAGAAGAACCCGATGTTCCTGGACGAGACGCTGTCCCGCGCGGAGTTCCAGCGCATCACCTCGGACCTGCTGGAGCGCACCCGCAAGCCGTTCGAGAACGCGGTGCGGGACGCGGGGATCTCGGTGCAGGACGTGGACCACGTGGTGCTGGTGGGCGGTTCCACGCGGATGCCCGCGGTCACCGAGCTGGTCAAGGAGCTGACCGGCGGCAAGGAACCGCACAAGGGCGTGAACCCGGACGAGGTGGTCGCCGTCGGCGCCGCCCTGCAGGCCGGGGTGCTGCGCGGCGAGGTGAAGGACGTCCTGCTGCTGGACGTGACACCGCTCTCCTTGGGCATCGAGACCAAGGGCGGCATCATGACGAAGCTGATCGAGCGGAACACCACGATCCCGACGAAGCGTTCGGAGACGTTCACGACGGCGGACGACAACCAGCCTTCGGTGCAGATCCAGGTGTTCCAGGGCGAGCGGGAGATCGCGGCGCACAACAAGAAGCTGGGCAGCTTCGACCTGACGGGCCTGCCGCCCGCCCCGCGCGGGGTGCCGCAGATCGAGGTGTCGTTCGACATCGACGCGAACGGCATCGTGCACGTCAACGCGAAGGACCTCGGCACCGGCAAGGAGCAGTCCATCCAGATCTCGGGTGGTTCGGCGCTGCCGAAGGAGGACATCGACCGGATGGTCTCGGACGCCGAGGCGCACGCCGACGAGGACCGCAACCGCCGCGAGGAGGCGGAGACCCGCAACCAGGCCGAAACCCTCGTCTACCAGACGGAGAAGGTCCTCACCGACAACGACGACAAGCTGCCCGCGGAGCTGAAGGAGCGGGTGCGGTCGTCGATCGGCGCGGCGAACGAGGCGTTGCGCGGGCAGGACGTATCGGCGATCCGGACGGCGGTGGACAAGCTGGCGTCCGAGTCGCAGGAGCTGGGCCAGGCGATCTACGGCAACGCCGGAGGCGGTGCGGGCCCATCGGCGGGCGCGGCAGGCGCAGGTGGCGCAGACGTGGGCGGTTCCGGGTCCGGTGGCTCGGGGTCGGGCGGTTCGGGGGCCGCCGGTTCCGGGTCGGGGGACGACGACGTGGTGGACGCGGAGGTCGTCGACGACCCGGAGGACCGGAGGTGAGCGATGGACGACGATCGCCGCAACTCGTTGCCGGTGCCCGCGGAACCGCGCGGCGGCCGGCCGCACGTCGCGCCCTCCCCCGCCGCAGACGAGCGCGAACAACCCCCGCCCGAACCGGACCCGGCGGAGCAGATCACCCGGCTGCGCGGTGAGCGGGACGCGCACCTGGAGATGCTGCGCCGGGTGACGGCCGAGTTCGACAACTACCGCAAGCGGATGCTGCGGGAGCAGACCACGCACCTGGACCGGGCCGCCGAGGGCGTGCTCACCCAGCTGCTGCCGGTGGTGGACGCGGTGGAGATCGGCGCCCGGCACCACCCGGAGGCGTTGGGGCCGGTGCACGAGCAGCTGCAGCACACCCTCGCCGCCGAGGGCCTGCACCGGTTCGACCCGCTGGGCGAACCGTTCGACCCGGCCGTGCACGAGGCGGTGGCGCCGGAGGAACCGCCCACCGTCGTCCCGATGCGCCGCGCTCCCGAGGCGGAGGCGGTGGTCGCCGAGGTGCTGCGGCCCGGCTACCGGGTGCACGGACACCTGCTGCGCCCGGCGCTGGTCCGCCTCGCCCCTTCCCCGGCAGCGGAGTGAACGGACCGTTCGTCCAGCTCTATCGGACAAGCGGTCCGTTCACCCACCCGAACACCGAGACGATCTCACCTGCTGCTGGAGTGAACGGACCGTTCGTCCCCTCTAGTTGGTCGAACGGTCTGTTCACCCGCGCTCGGAGGTCATGTTCGTTCCGGGTGAACGGACCGTTCGTCCCGTTCCATTGGTCGAACGGTCCGTTCACTTCGCCGAACCGGCCGGGGCGGGCGGTTCGTCCGCCCAGATCAGGTGCACCTGGTCGTGCCGGGTCAGGTGGGCGACGGCGGCGTCGACGGACCGGAACCGCGCGCGCCCGCGCCCGTCCTCGGCCGCGAACACCTCGGCCGCGTCGCCGAAGTCGAGGCCCCAGCACCGCACGAACCCGTCCTCCCGGACCCCGATCTCCTCGCACACCGCGAACAACCGCGGCCGGTGTACGGCCACCAACTCCCCCAGCTCCGCCCGGAACTCCTCGACGGTCGGGGTGGTCGTGCTCGTCGATTCCACGTTTCTCCTCTGCCGGACGCGCGCATCCGCTCCACTGTGGACATATCGCCCGATCGGGAGGGACGCGTCGCGGATACGATCACCGCTTCTCGGACGCCGGGAACGTAGCAACGCCGGAACCGGCCGGGAAATCGCAGATCACCACGACACGTTCAGGGGTTGCACGCGCGACCGGGTCGCCGAGGGAGGTCAGCAGTGCCGAAGTTCGCCGGTTCCCAGGCAAGGGCGATCGGAGCTGAGATGCGCCGAGCCCGAGATTCACTCGAATGGACCTTGGAGACGTTGGCGGCGGCGACGGACATATCCCGTTCCACCCTGTCCCGCATCGAGACGGGCGCACGCCGCGCCGACGTCGGCGAAGTCGCCTCCATCCTCACCGCCCTCGCCGTCACCGGCCCTGCCAAACAACGCCTGCTGCGGCTGGCGGGTGAAGGTGCTGGAACATGGGTTGAGATCGGTTCGGCAATGGATCAACAGCTCAGCGCGATCGCGGCGTACGAGAGCGAGGCCCGTTCGATCTCCGATTTCCAGATCTCGGTGATTCCCGGGCTGCTCCAGACTTCCGACTACGCTCGGAATCGAACGACCTCCTCACCCGCTACGCAAAGAGGTACGAACATGATCTTTGAGTTCCGCAAGAGCAGCTACAGCGGCGGCGGGAGCGGCACCTGCGTCGAGGTCGCCCTCAACGTCCCCGGCACCCGCGCCATCCGCGACAGCAAGAACCCGGCCGAGAGCCCGCTGTTCTTCGACCGGCGGACGTTCACGGCGTTCCTGACCGCGATCAAATCCGACCGCTACCCCGCTGCCTGATCCGCACTTGCGAACGGCCCATCCGCCCGAGCAGCGCGGGCGGATGTGCCGTTCAGCCAGGTGGTGTCAGGAGAGGAAGCGCTCCAGGGCGTCGGCGCCCGCGGGGGCTCCGCCGCTGGTGAGGACGGCTTCGCGCATCTCGGCGAGGTTGGCGCGGATCTGCTCGTCCGCGGCGACCTCGTCCACGGTGGCGCGCAGCAGCTCCGGCGTGACGTCGTCGGCCTGCAGCCGCTTGCCGAGCCCGAGCTCCTGGGCGCGGTCGGCGTTGGCCTCCTGTTCCGGCATCTGCGGGAACGCGATCGGCGGCACGCCGTAGTACAGCGTCTCCATCGTCGAGTTCATGCCGGTGTGGGTGAGGAACGCGGTGGCGTGCTGGAGCACCGCGGGCTGCGGGAAGCTCGTGCGCACCTCGAAGTTCTCCGGGATCTCGCCCAGGTCGGCTTCCTGCACGACCTTGCCGATGGACATGGCGACCTGCCAGCCGGAGTCGCGGAACGCCTCGATGCACAGCCGGAAGAACTCGGGGCGCTGGTTGAACACGGTGCCCAGCGAGATGAACAGCAGCGGCCTGTCACCGTGCTTCGGCTTCCAGTCGACGACGCCGCGCTGCCCCACGGACGGGCCGATGAACTCGAAGCGGTCGTCGAAGGTCTCGGAGCGCAGCTGGAACTTCTTCGGCAGGAACACCAGGTTCAGCGGCGACGGCTTCGCCTGCCCGAACGAGGACGGGTCGAAGGTGACGCCGAACTCGGTGGTGAGCTCCTTCATCCGCTTCGCGAAGTCCTGCACGATCGGGTGGTTCGGGTCGAAGGGGTTCTCGTCGTCCTTCTTCACCATCACGTCGCGCATCGAGAAGTGCTCGTTGCCCGCGAAGTGCGGGATGAGCGACAACTCGGGCACGCCCAGCTTCTCGGCGAGCATCGGACCGGTGGCCTCGGCCTGGTCGAAGCACACCGCGTCCGGCAGGTCCTGGCGGAAGTGCTCGACGAGCTTCGGGAACGACCGCTGGATGTCCTCGATGCGGAACTCCAGCATCGGGGCCATGGCCTCGGGCGTGAACTTGGCGAAGTTGGTGGGCATCTCGGGCATCACGGTGCCGGTGTCGAACAGCGTGGCACCGGCGGCCTGGACGGCGTCGTGGAATTCGGGACCGATGGCGTAGGTGACGCGGTGGCCGCGGCGGACGAGCTCCTCCACCAGCGGCAGCGTCGGGTTGACGTGTCCGTGCGCGGTCATGCTGACGAACGCGAAGTGCTTGCTCATGTTCCCCTCGGATGAGACTTGCCCGGACCGGCCCATACCCGCCGCGCCCGATCGACCTAGCCCATGGTCCTCCGAACGCGGCGCCGAAAAAAGGTGTTTTCCGCAACCAATTACCTTCACAGCGAGCGAAATGCCGCCAAATCAAGGCTCTGAACTGCGACGTTCCCGATATGCGGCGTTCGGGTGTGATCCACACCGCTGCCGCCGGCACGCCGCGCCGAAGCCGGGCACCGAGCGCGCGGTGGCGGCCTCGACCGTGGCGTAGCGTGCCGCCATGCCGACTCCAGCGCAGCAGCTCATCCCCGCCGGCCTCGACCGCTTCGGTGCCCTGGTGCACGCCGTCGAGCGGTGGGACGACCCGACGCCGTGCAGCGCGTGGACCGTCCGCGACCTCGTCGGCCACCTCGTCGCCGAACACCGCTGGGCACCGCACCTGCTCGCCGGGGAGACCCTGGAGCAGGTCGGCGACCGCTACGACGGCGACCTGCTCGGCGACGACCCGGTGCGCGCGTGGGACGACGCCGCCCGCGGATCCCGCGCGGCGTGGGCGTCCGCCGACCTGACCGGGACCGCCCGGTTCTCCTTCGGCGAAGCGCCGATGACCACCTACGCCGAGCAGATGCTCATCGACCTCACCGTGCACGGCTGGGACCTGGCGCGCGCCACCGGGCAACCCGAGGGCCTCGACCCGGCCGCCGTCGACCTCGGCCTCGCCTACGCACGCCCCAACGCCGAGCGGATGGTCGGCCTCGGCATCATCGACCCGCCGATCCCCACCGACAGCACAGATCCCGCCGTGCAACTCCTCTCCCTGCTGGGCCGCCGCGCCTGACCGCCCGCCCCCAGGGGAACACGACTCTTTCCTGTCAGCGGCGAAGCCGATGAGCAGCGACCACGCACGCAGCCGGACCACCCGCGGGTTCTCAGCTGTTCCCTCGCGAGGACAGCGATTTCTCCTGTGGCGGAGCCACCGGTGAAATCGATCCCGCAGCGAGGGGCCCGCTGAGGTTCCGCCACCCCAGTGCTGCGCAACAAGCGCGAAGCGCCCCGGGTGAATTCACCCGGGGCGCTTCGTCAGACGCTCGATCAGACCAGCGGGCGGTCCGTCGGGGCGATCGGGGCGGGTAGCACGTCCCGGCCCGTCAGGTAGCGGTCCACCCCGGCGGCCGCGGACCGGCCCTCGGAGATCGCCCACACGATCAGCGACTGGCCGCGGCCCATGTCGCCCGCCGTGAACACACCGTCCACAGTGGTCATGAAGTCCGAGTCGCGGGCGACGTTGCCGCGCTCGTCGAGCTCCACGCCTAGATCGGTGAGCAGGCCCTCCTTCTCCGGGCCGACGAAGCCCATCGCCAGGAAGGCCAGCTGGCACGGCAGCTCCCGCTCGGTGCCCTCGACCGGCACGAAGCGGCCGTCCTCGCGGCGCACCTCCGCGAGCCGCAGCGCGCGCAGGTTCCCGTTCTCGTCGGCGAGGAACTCCTGGGTGTTGACGGAGAACAACCGCTCCCCGCCCTCCTCGTGCGCCGAGGTCACCTTGAACGTCATCGGGTACGTCGGCCACGGCTGGTTGTCCGGCCGCGTCGACGGCGGCGTCGGCATGATCTCCAGCTGGGTGACCGACTTCGCGCCCTGCCGGTGCGCGGTGCCGACGCAGTCCGCACCGGTGTCACCGCCGCCGATCACCACGACGTCCTTGCCCGCGGCGTCGATCGGCGAGGACGGCAGGTCGCCCTCCTGCACCTTGTTGGCCAGCGGCAGGTACTCCATCGCCTGGTGCACCCCGACCGCCTCGCGGCCGGTGATCGGCAGGTCCCGGGCCGCGGTGGCGCCGCCGGCGAGGACCACCGCGTCGTAGTCGGCCTTCAGCTGCTCCACCGACACGTCCACGCCGACGTGCACGCCGGTGCGGAACTCGGTGCCCTCGGCCCGCATCTGGCCGAGCCTGCGGTCCAGGCGCCGCTTCTCCATCTTGAACTCGGGGATCCCGTAGCGCAGCAGCCCGCCGATGCGGTCCGCCCGCTCGTAGACCACCACGTCGTGGCCCGCGCGGGTCAGCTGCTGGGCGGCGGCCAGGCCGGACGGCCCGGATCCGATCACCGCGACCCGCTTGCCGGTCTTCGACGCGGGCGGCTGCGGCGGCACCCGGCCCTCCGCCCAGGCCCGGTCGATGATCTCGATCTCGACCTGCTTGATCGTCACCGGATCGGAGTTGATGCCGACCACGCACGCCGCCTCGCACGGGGCGGGGCACAACGTCCCGGTGAACTCCGGGAAGTTGTTCGTGGCGTGCAGCCGCTCGATCGCCTCGCTCCAGTCGTCGCGCCAGGTGAGGTCGTTCCACTCCGGGATCAGGTTGCCCAGCGGACAACCGTTGTGGCAGAACGGGATGCCGCAGTCCATGCAGCGGCCCGCCTGCTCCTTGACCCGGCCCGGCTCGAAGTCCAGGTAGACCTCGCGCCAGTCCTTGATCCGGATGTCCACGGGGCGGCGCTCGGGCGTCTGGCGCGCCGTGGTGATGAAGCCCTTCGGGTCAGCCATGAGCCGCCTCCATGATCGCCTGGTCAACGTCGCGGCCGTCGCGCTCGGCGGCGGTCTGCGCGGCCAGCACGCGCTTGAAGTCGCGCGGCATGACCTTCGCGAAGCGCGCCACCGCGCGGTCCCAGTCCGCCAGCAGTTCCGCGGCCACCTGCGAGGCCGTCTGCTCGTGGTGCCTGCGGACCCGGTCGTGCAGGAACTCCCGGTCGGCCTCGTCCAGCTCGTCGAGGTCCACCATCTCCGGGTTGATCCGCTCCTCCCGCAGGTCCAGCACGTAGGCGATGCCACCGGACATGCCGGCCGCGAAGTTGCGGCCGGTGCCGCCGAGGATCACCGCGCGGCCACCGGTCATGTACTCGCAGCCGTGGTCGCCGATGCCCTCGACGACGGCGACCGCGCCCGAGTTCCGCACGCAGAACCGCTCGCCCACCACGCCGCGCACGAACAGCTCACCGGACGTCGCGCCGTACAGCAGCACGTTGCCCGCGATGACGTTGTCCTCGGCGGTGTAAGCGGCGCCCTCCGGCGGCCGCACCACGATCCGCCCGCCCGACAGGCCCTTGCCGACGTAGTCGTTGCCGTCGCCGAGCAGCCGCAGCGTGATGCCCCGCGGCACGAACGCCCCGAAGCTCTGCCCGGCCGAACCGGTGAACGTCACGTCGATCGTGTCGTCCGGCAACCCCTCGCCGCCCCACCGGCGGGTCAGCTCGTGGCCGAGCATGGTGCCCACCGTGCGGTTGACGTTGCGCACCGGCAGCTCAAGCCGCACCGGCGTCGCGTCCTTCAACGCGCCCTCGCTGAGCTGGATCAGCGTGTGGTCCAGGGCCTTGTCCAGGCCGTGGTCCTGGGTGGTGGTGTTGTGCAGCGCCGCGCCCGGCGCCAGCTCCGGGACGTGGGTGATCGCCGAGAGGTCCAGCTCCTCGGTCTTCCAGTGCCGCACCGCGTCGTCGGTGTCGATCAGCTCGGCGTGCCCGACGGCCTCCTCGATGGACCGGAAGCCGAGTTCCGCCAGGTACTCCCGCACTTCCTGGGCGATGAACTCGAAGAAGTTCACCACGTACTCGGCCTTGCCGTCGAACTTCGCCCGCAGCTGCGGGTTCTGCGTGGCCACGCCCACCGGGCAGGTGTCCAGGTGGCACACCCGCATCATGATGCAGCCGGACACGACCAGCGGGGCGGTGGCGAAGCCGAACTCCTCCGCGCCCAGCAGCGCCGCGATCACCACGTCGCGACCGGTCTTGAGCTGCCCGTCGGTCTGCACCACGATCCGGTCGCGCAGGTCGTTGGCCAGCAGCGTCTGCTGCGTCTCGGCCAGGCCCAGCTCCCACGGGCCGCCCGCGTGCTTGATCGAGGACAGCGGGGAGGCACCGGTGCCGCCGTCGTGCCCGGAGATCAGCACCACGTCGGCGTGCGCCTTGCTCACGCCCGCCGCGACCGTGCCGACGCCGACCTCGCTGACCAGCTTGACGTGGATCCGCGCCTTCGGGTTGGCGTTCTTCAGGTCGTGGATCAGCTGTGCGAGGTCCTCGATGGAGTAGATGTCGTGGTGCGGCGGCGGGGAGATCAGCCCCACGCCCGGCGTGGAGTGCCGGGTCTTGCCCACCCACGGGTACACCTTGTGGCCGGGCAGCTGCCCGCCCTCGCCGGGCTTCGCGCCCTGCGCCATCTTGATCTGGATGTCGTCGGCGTTGACCAGGTACTCGCTGGTGACGCCGAACCGGCCGGAGGCGACCTGCTTGATCGCCGAGCGGCGCGAATCGCCGTTGGCGTCCGGGGTGAACCGGTCGGCGTCCTCACCGCCCTCACCGGTGTTCGACTTGCCGCCGAGGCGGTTCATCGCGATCGCGAGGGTCTCGTGCATCTCCTGCGAGATCGAGCCGTAGGAGATGGCGCCGGTGGCGAACCTCTTCACGATCGACTCGATCGGCTCGACCTCGTCGATCGGCACCGGCCGCCGGGCACCTTCGCGGAACTTGAACAGGCCGCGCAGGGTCATCAGATCCCGCGACTGGTCGTCGACGGCCTTCGTGTACTCCTTGAAGACCTCGTAGCGGCCGGACCGCGTGGAGTGCTGCAGCTTGAACACGGTGCGCGGGTTGAACAGGTGCGGGTCGCCCTCGCGCCGCCACTGGTACTCGCCGCCCACCTGCAAGGTGCGGTGCGGGGCCTGCACGCCGTCGTCCGGGTAGGCGCGGCGGTGCCGCTCGGCGACCTCCTTGGCCAGCAGGTCGAAACCGACCCCGCCGAGCCGCGAGGTGGTGCCGGCGAAACATCGGTCGATGACCTCCGCGCCCAGCCCGATCGCCTCGAAGATCTGCGCACCGGTGTACGAGGCCACCGTGGACACGCCCATCTTCGACATCGTCTTGCGCACGCCCTTGCCGAGCGCCTTGATCAGGTTGCCGGTGGCCTTCGCCGGGTCGAGTCCCTGGAGCACGCCGTTGTGCACCAGGTCCTCGACGCTGGCCATCGCCAGGTACGGGTTGACGGCCGCGGCGCCGTAGCCGATGAGCAGCGCGACGTGGTGCACCTCGCGCACGTCACCGGCCTCGATCACCAGGCCGACGTGGGTGCGGGTCTTCTCCCGCACCAGGTGGTGGTGCACCGCGCCGGTCACCAGCAGCGACGGGATCGGCGCGTGCTCGGCGTCGGCGGCCCGGTCGGAGAGCACCAGCACGTGCGCGCCCTCGGCGACCGCGGCGGACACCTCGGCGCAGATCTCGTCGAGCCGCTCCCGCAGCGCCTCGCCACCGCCGCGCACCCGGTAGGTGCTGGAGATGATCGCGGGCTTGAGGCCGGGGCGGTCGCCGTCGTCGTCGATGTGCACGATCTTGGCGAGCTGGTCGTTGTCCAGCACCGGGAACGGCAGCACCAGCTGCTTGCAGGCGTCCGGATCGTGGTCGAGCAGGTTGTGCTCGGGGCCGATGTGGGTGGCCAGCGAGGTCACCAGCTCCTCGCGGATGGCGTCCAGCGGCGGGTTGGTGACCTGCGCGAACAGCTGCGTGAAGTAGTCGAACAGCTGCCGCGGGCGCTTCGAGAACGCCGCGAACGGCACGTCGTTGCCCATCGAGCCGATCGGCTCCGCCCCACCGGCGGCCATCGGC
This sequence comes from Saccharopolyspora sp. 6V, assembly GCF_020176785.1. Lineage (NCBI taxonomy): Bacteria > Bacillati > Actinomycetota > Actinomycetes > Pseudonocardiales > Pseudonocardiaceae > Saccharopolyspora > Saccharopolyspora sp. 6V. The sequence continues at coordinate 36,122 of NZ_JAIUKB010000079.1, forward strand.
TTGAGCAGCACGTTCAGCTCTTCCTGCGTGTAGCCGAACACCTGCTGGCCGTGCACCAGCGACGCGTGCGAGGGCACCTCGCGGTCGCGGTCGGGCAGATCGCCCAGGTGCACCACGCCCTCGTCCAGCCACTGCTGGTACGGGTGCGCGGCGGCCAGCTCGCCCTTGATCTCCTCGTCGTCGACGATGCGCCCGGCACCGGTGTCGACCAGGAACATGCGGCCCGGCTGCAACCGGCCCTTGCGCACCACGCGCGCCGGGTCCAGTTCGAGCACGCCGACCTCGCTGGCCAGCACGACGAGGCCGTCGTCGGTCACCCAGTAGCGGCCGGGGCGCAGCCCGTTGCGGTCCAGGACCGCGCCGATCTGGGTGCCGTCGGTGAACGCCACCAGCGCGGGGCCGTCCCAGGGTTCCATCAGGTAGTTGTGGAACTCGTAGAACGCGCGGCGCTGCGGGTCCATCTCGGCGTGGTTCTCCCACGCCTCCGGGATCATCATCAGCACCGAGTGCGGCAGCGAGCGCCCGCCCAGGTGCAGCAGCTCCAGCACCTCGTCGAAGGTCGCCGAGTCGCTGCCGTCCGGCGTCGCGATCGGGTACAGCCGCTGCAGGTCACCGGGGATGAGGTCGGTCGCGAGCATGCTCTCGCGGGTCCGCATCCAGTTCCGGTTCCCCTTCATCGTGTTGATCTCGCCGTTGTGCGCGATGAAGCGGTACGGGTGCGCCAGCGGCCACGACGGGAACGTGTTCGTGGAGAACCGCGAGTGCACCAGGCCGATGGCGCTGGTGAACCGCTCGTCGGCCAGGTCCGGGTAGAACGAGCCCAGCTGGGTCTCGCTAAGCATTCCCTTGTAGACGAAGGTCCGCGCCGACAGGCTCGGGAAGTACACCGCGGCCTCGTGCTCGGCGCGCTTGCGCACGCAGAAGGCGCGGCGTTCGAACTGGAGGGCCGATTCGGACTCGGCTCCGTCGCTGCCGTGCCCGATGAACAGCTGGCGGAAGCTCGGCATCACCTCGCGGGCGGCCCGCCCGGCGTTGTCCGGCTCGATCGGCACCTCGCGCCAGCCGAGCAGGGTGAGGCCCTCCTCGGCGACGATCCGCTCGACGATCTCGGCCGCCTCCCGCGCCTCGTCGGCGTCGGCGGGCAGGAAGGCGGTCCCGGCCGCGTACCCGCCCGCTTCGGGCAGGTCGAACGGGACCACGGCGCGGAAGAACTCGTCGGGGACCTGCGTCAGCACGCCGACGCCGTCCCCCGTCTCCGGGTCGGCGCCCTTGGCACCCCGGTGCTCCAGGTTGCGCAATGCCGTGAGGGCGTTCTGCACCAGTGCATGGCTGCGCCGCCCGTGCATGTCGGCCACGAACGCCACTCCGCAGGCGTCGTGGTCGTGAGCCGGGTCGTACAGACCCCGCTCGGCGGCGCGACGTTGCGCCTCATTTCTCAAATACTGGGAATCCGGCATCGATCCTCCCGTCGCCAGGCCCGGATCGCGGCGAGGGAATTGTGAGCACTCGCAAGCGATCCGCGAAAACCTTTCGGGCACTGACAAAAGGATGCGCCGTTGCATCGTCGGTCAGTTCCGGGCACTGTACAGACGGATCGGGCCCACGGCTACGCCTGAGTAACACGGATGAAAATCACATGGCGGCGTCCCGGAGCGTGGAACCGGCCACCTTCCGGCGGTCAACCGCAGGTCACCTTCGATCAACCCCCTGACCAGCGGCGGCGCCCGCGGGAACCGGGCTCCAGGGTTCAAAGGCAGGCGTTGCGCCTGATCACGACGGCTTTTTCGGTCCAGTCCGGTTCGAGCGTGATGCAGCACACATCCCGGGAAGGGTTGCCTGACTCGAACCTCATCGAGACCGTCCTCTGTGGAACTCCGGCTTCCCCCGCCGCCGCCCCGAATTCACACGGATGACGCAGCGCCGAGACCAGATTCCCGTGCCATGCGCCGAATCCGGGCTCCGGATGAAACGTTCCATTCGGACATCACGCCGCCGACCGGCGACGACGGGGACGGCCACCGGCTCCCGCACGCGGTCCCGGCGCCGCCGATCGCGCTCCGCGAGCGGCCGAGCACCCGGCGCGCGCGCAGCGGACCCGAGTCCGTGTTCCCGGGGCAGCGGTGCGGAATGGCCCGGCTCCGCACCGTCACGATTCGCAATTCCCGTCCGGACGGTCAATCGCGGGACGGGTCTCCGGTCACCGCGGGCGCCGGTTCCGCCGCGTAACGCGACAGCAGCAGAAGCATTGCGATTCCGATCAGCAGATAGGAATTGCCGAACAGGTGCTGTAGCGCATTCCAGTTCCCATTGGCCGGGAACATCCGGAACAGGGTGACGAAGGCGGCCAGCACGAGCACGCCCGCCGACACCAGCCAGCCGCGGCTGCGCCTGCGCAACGCCGTGCCGGCCGCGACGAGCACGCCCGGCGCCACCCACACCCAGTGGTCCGACCAGGACGTCGGCGAGACCAGCAGCGCCAGCAGCGCCGTCGCCAGCAACGCCGGAGCCACCTCCGCCGTGCGCAGCACCCGCACCGCCACCAGCGTCAGCACCAGCGCGCACAGCGCCCACAGCGCGTGCTCGGTCAACGCGGGCAGGTCCAGCCGGGACAACGCGCCCATGATCGACTGGTTGGTGTGGTACGTGGAACCGCTGACGCCCGCGGCCGGACCGGTGCCGAACCAGTAGTCCATCGACGCCGAGCGGTTCAGCACGAACCCGAAGCAGGTCCCGGCGACGGCGGTGATCGCGGCGACCGCGGCCGCCCGGTACTCCTTGCGCACCAGGAAGAACAGCAGGAACGCGGCCGGCGTCAGCTTGATCGCGGCGGCCAGGCCCACCAGCAGGCCCCGCGGCCAGCGCGGGTGCTCGGTCAGGCAGTCCACCGCCACCAGCCCCATCAGCAGCACGTTGACCTGGCCCAGCCCGAACGACGCGTACACCGGTTCCAGCAGCAGCGTGCCCGGCAGGCCGATCGCGGCCACCGCGGCCGCGCTCTCCCGGCCCAGGTGCGGCCACGTCCGCCGCGCCACCAGGTACAGCACCACGCCGATCGCGACCAGGTCCGTCAGGTAGAGCAGCCACAGCCCCGCCACGTACGGCAGCACCGATGGCACCGCCAGCGGCAGCAGCGCGAACGGCGGGTACACCCACGGCAGGATCCGGTCGGCGCTCGTCATCGGACCGCCGACCGTGATGTCCCCGCCGCTGAGCCAGGTGTGCACCGCCCAGCGGTACACCTGGTAGTCGACGCCCGCGCCGTGCCCCAGCCCGGCGCGGCTCATCAGGAACAGCGCCACCAGCGAGACCAGCAGCGCCACCGCACCGGCGGCGATGACCGGCCGCGGCCGGACCAGCACGTGGGCGCGCAGCCGCGCGAACCAGCGCTGCGCGGTGGTGAGGTAGCGGGTGAGTGCGGCCTGCCTGGGCCCGGGTAACCGGGGGCTGCGTAGCGGGGTGGCCAACGAGATCCTTCCGTCGCGCGGCCACCAGCATCGGCTGCCCGATCCCCGACTAGGAGCATCCGGCCGCAGGGGGTGCACCTGGATACAGGCGCAGAACTCTATCCAACCGCCCGGAGTGCTCCACCCCACACCCCTGCTCCGAGGTGGGCGGCCAGCTCGGGCCTCGGGCCACCCACCCGGTCGATCACTCCAGCTGCCGTCGAACCCGCCAGGTAGGTCATGTCCGTTTCCTGTCAGCGGCGAAGCCGATGAACTGCCGACCACGCACGCAGCCGGACCACCAGCGGGTTCTCAGCGGGATCCTCGCGAGGACAGCGTTTTCGCCTGTGGCGGAGCCACCGGTGAAAACGATCCCGCAGCGGGAATCCCGCTGAGGTTCCGCCACCCGACCACCCCGCAGCAGAAGTCGAGAGACGCTCGGTCAGAGCGCGTAGAGCTCCGGGAGGTTGACGACGATGGCCTCCTGAGTGCTCCGGGAGATCACCACGACGGCCTTGTGCTCCGGGTCCGGGTTCTCCTCGCGGTGCGGCACGTACGGCGGCACGAAGATGTAGTCGCCGGGCTCGGTCTCGATCTGCACCTCCTCGGTGCCGTCGTGGAAGACGAACCGGGGGTGGCCGCTGACCACGTAGATCGCGGTCTCCGACTCACCGTGGTGGTGGTTGTCGGAGGCCGTCGCGGGCGCCACGTGCGTCTCGCCGGTCCAGATCCGCTCGGAGCCGACGGTGTCGCCGCTGATCGCCGCGAACCGCTGCATGCCCTCGGTCTGCGCGGTGCCCCCGTCCAGCTCGCTGCCGCGGATGTGGTGCAGCCGGGAGCGCAGCGACTGCTTCTCCGCGGGGTCGACCTTCGAGGTCAGGTCGGGGTGGAATGCGTCCGCCATGGAACTGCTCCGTTCTGGGTCAGGCCGCCGCGCGCTGTTCGGCGGCCAGGTCGGCGATGGTGATCCGTTCGAGGAAGTCCGCGACGGCGCCGCCGAGCCGCGTCCACACCGCGTCCCGCTCGGCGTCGTCGTGCCGGGAGGTCACCGCGCCTTCGACGACGCGGACCACGTCGGCGAGGGTGATCTCCGCGGCGTCCCGCGCCGGCCAGTAGCCGCCTTCGCAGCCGCGCTGGCTGTGCACGAGGCCGCCGCGGCGCAGCTCCACCATCAGGTTCACCAGCGAGTTCAGCGGAATCCCCTGGGTGCGGGCCATCGATTCGCAGGTCTGCTGCCTGCCGCTGCTCGCCAGCTCCACCAGGGCGCGCACCGAGTAGTCGACGCGCGCGGAGATGTGCACGGGCGCGGCGCGGCGCACCCGGGTGCTCCTGGTCGCGGCCACCTCCGGCAGCACCACGGCGCCCTTGGCGATCTCCTCGCAGAACAGCACGATCCGGGCGGCGACGCTGCGGTGCACCTTGTCGTTGAGCACGTCGTGCACGCCGTCCTTGAACACCGCGGTGCTCGCCTGCGGGTGCGCGGCGCCGAGCCGGGTGACCGGGTCGACGGGCGCGATGGCGTCGGCATCGCCGTGCAGCAGCAGCACCGGCACGTCCGGGAGCCGCTGCGGCGGTTCGGCGGTGCCCGCGTCGAGCTCGCCCCAGTGGAAGTCCGGGTCGGCGCTGAGCCGTTCGCGGTGGATCGGGCAGGAGGTGCGGGCGGCGATCTCGTCCTCGCGCCCGGCGGGCGCACCGGGCGCCGCGGCCAGCGGGGTGCCCGCCAGCACCAGCCCGTCCACCTCGGTCTCCAGCGCGGTCTCCCAGGCGCGCAGCGCACCGGTGTCGGTGCCGACGAGGATGCGGGCGGTGTCGCCCGCCCCGTCGAACCAGTCGGCAGGTCCGGTGCCGAGGTCCGGGACGACGACGGTGTAGCCGTCGACGGCGAGCCTGCGGCCGAACCGCTCGTACAGGCCGGGGTGTTCGCCCCGCCCGTGCAGCACCACGACGTGGCCCCGCGAGGCGGTCTCCGGCACCCAGCTGCGGGTCATCTCGACTCCATTCGTTCCGTGCCCGGCATCATGCACCCCCGGGCGACCCGGCGGTCCGGCGCGCTCACGCCGGTGTCCGCTCGGCGGCGCCCGCGCGGCGCGCCACTTCTTCGCGGACGGCGGGGATGAGCTCCCGGCCGTAGTCGATGGCGTCGTCGAGCGGGTCGTAGCCGCGGATGAGCAGCGTGGTCACCCCGATGTCCACGTAGTCGGCGAGTGCCTTCGCGACGGTCTCGGCGGTGCCGACGAGCGCGGTGGAGTTCCCGGCCGCGTTGGTGGCCTGGGAGGTCGGGGTCCACAGCGCCCGGTCGTGCAGCTCGCCCTTGGCGGCCGCTGCCAGCAGGCGCTGCGAGCCGACGTTGGCGACCTCGGCGTCCTTGCCCAGCGTCTTCGGCCCGGTGAAGGAGCCGAACCCGCCGCGAGCGGCCCGGATCCGGTCCAGCACGGAGTGCGCGCGCTCCCAGGCGAGCTCCTCGGTGGCGCCGAGGATGGGCCGGAACGACACGCTGATGCCGGGCACGTCGGTGCGTCCGGCGGCCCGCGCGGCGGCGCGGACGGAGGCGATCTGCTCGGCGGTCTCGGCCAGCGGCTCGCCCCACAGCGCGAACACGTCGGCGTGCTTGCCGCCGACCCGGTAGGCCGCCGCGGAGGAACCGCCGAAGTACAGCGGGATCCGGGGCCGCTGCACGGGTTTCACCGCGGTGCTGAAGTCCTCGATCCGGTAGTTCGGCCCGTCGTGGTCGATCGGCCCATCCTCGGTCCACGCCCGCTCGAGCACCTCCAGGTACTCGTCGGTGCGCGCGTAGCGCTGCTCCTTGTCCAGGTGGTCGCCGTCGCGGCGCTGGTCGGCGTCGCTGCCGCCGGAGATGACGTGCACCGCGATCCGCCCGCCGGACAGCGCGTCCAGCGTGGCGAAGGTCCGCGCGGCCAGCGTGGGTGCCACGAATCCGGGCCGGTGCGCGATGAGCAGCCCGAGCCGGTCGGTGTGCGCGGCGACGTGCGCGGCCAGCTGGGTGCCGTCCGGGGATCCGGAGCCGTGGCCGATGAGGACCCGGTCGAAGCCGCCGTCCTCGTGGGCGCGGGCGAAGCGGCGCAGGAACGCGGGGTCCACGGCGGGGCCGCTCGCCGGGTGGATCTCGGAGACGTGCTGGGCGCCGATCATGCCGACGATTTCCACACTCATGGTCAGACACTTCCTGTCTCGGTTCCCGGGGCCCGCCGCGCGGGCGCGCGGGACCGCGCCGGCGGCCCGCGGGGCCGGGGTGGAGCGGCGGAGGAGCGCGCCGCGGGGAGGGGGTCGGTCAGTGCACGCCGAGCCACGAGAGGAGTTCGGCGCGCTGGGCGACGAACGCGGGCGCGGCCACGTCGCGCGGGCGGGGGTGCTCGACGAGCTGGTCGTGCACGATGCCGCCGCCGTCCCGCAGCAGCACCCGGGCGGCGACCAGCAGCGCCTCGTCCACGTCGTGGGTGACCAGCAGGATCGCGCAGCCGTGCCGCTGCCACAGCTCCCCCACCAGCGCCTGCACCTTGATCCGGGTGAGCGCGTCGAGCGCGGAGAACGGTTCGTCGAGCAGCAGCAGGTCCGGTTCCCGCACCAGGGCGCGGGCCAGCGACGCGCGCTGCGCCTCGCCGCCGGAGAGCACCTTCGGCCACTCGTCGACCCGGTGCCCGAGGCCCACCTCCTCCAGCGCCGCCACGGCCTTGGCCCGGTCCGGCCTGCCGCGCAGGCCGAGGACCACGTTGCGCCACACCCGCTTCCACGGCAGCAGCCGCGGCGCCTGGAAGGCGACGGCGCGCCGCTGGGCGACCCGCACTTCGCCGCTGATCTCGTGGTCGAGGTCGGCGAGGATGCGCAGCAGGGTGCTCTTGCCGCAGCCGCTGGGGCCGAGCAGGGCGACGAACTGGCCGGGTTCGATGTCCAGGTCCAGGCCGTCGAGCACGGTGCGGTCGCCGAAGCTCTTGGTGAGCCCGCGCACGGAGGCCGCCGACTCGGCGGGCGCGGGGGCCCCCGCGACGCCGGTGGGCTCGGGGGTCACCTGGTCGGTGTCGGGTGCGGATTCGGTCACGCTCCGCGGAAAGCCGGTCGCCATGCCAGCACGGTCCTTTCGAGAAGTCGGACGAGGAAGTCGGCCACCAGGCCGAGCAGGGCGTAGAGCACCAGGCACACGACGATCACGTCGGTCTGGAAGAACTCGCGGGCCATGTTCATCTCGTAGCCGATGCCGGCCGTCGCGTTGATCGTCTCGCCGAACACCAGCGCCAGCCACGCCGAGCCGAGCGAGAACCGCAGCCCCACCAGCGCGTTCGGCATCGCCGCAGGCAGGATCACGTGCCGCACCTGGGCGAACCAGCCGAGCCCGAGGGTCTTGGCCGCTTCGACCAGCCCGGCGTCCACGTTGCGGATGCCGCCGAAGATGTTCATGTACAGCGGGAAGGTCACCGCGAGCGCGATGAGCACGATCTTCGGCGTCTCCCCGATCCCGAACCAGATGATCAGCAGCGGGATGAGGCCGATCACCGGCACGGTGCGCAGCATCTGCATCGGGGCGTCGGCGATGTCCTCCCCGCGCCGGAACAGCCCGGAGAGGGTCGCGAGCACGACGGCGGCGACCAGGCCGAAGACGAGGCCGACCGCGACGCGCTGCACCGAGGCGAGCACCGCGTCCTGCAACCGGCCCTCCTGCCACATCTCCCAGGCGGTGGCGGCGACCGTGCCCGGGGAGGCGAGCGTGTCGTCGTCGAGGACACCGGTGGAGCTGAGCACCTGCCACAGCACGATCAGCCCGATCGGGCTGAAGGTCTTGACCAGCCAGCGGGGCAGCCGCTGCTCCCCCTTTGCCCGGTCGGTGCGCACCGTCGTGACGGGTATCGCGCCGGGGCCGGGGCCGGTGTCGGATCGGGCGCTCTCGGGCGCTGGCAAGGTCATCGTCACGCTCCACTGGCATGCGGGGAGGCGGCACCGGCCGGGTTCGGCGCGGTGCGGCGGAGTTCGAGGGCGCGTCGGCGTCGACGCGGTACCGGGCGCTCCGGTTCGGGAGCGGCCGTGCGGTGCGGAGGGTGCCCGGGGCCGGGCGGGAGGAAGGGCTCAGGCGCTACAGAGCGCGGAGGACACTCGGGCGAAATCCACGTATCCGCGCGTGGTGAGCGTCGACGTCCGGGCCATGCGATCACGGTAGCCACGCGCCGCGCCCGCTGTAAACCCAACCCGGTACGACAGGATTGGGCTCTCGGATCGTGGGACTCCGCCGGGCAGCCCCCCGCACCGGCGATCGGACGGGCAGGAGAACCCCTAGAAGGCCCGCGGAACGGGCGGGCGGGCCGCGCGGCTCGGATATGATCGCCGCATCATGAGCTCCGGCGAACTGCTGGCCGTCAGCGATCTGCACGTCGCGATGGCCGAGAACAAGGACATCGCGCGCGGGCTGCGGCCCCGCACCGACGAGGACTGGCTGATCGTCGCGGGCGACGTGGGCGAGCTGTCCGAGGACATCTCCTGGGCGCTGGGCATGCTCGCCGAACGGTTCGCGAAGGTCATCTGGGTTCCCGGCAACCACGAGCTGTGGACGCCGAAGCAGGACCCGCTGCAGCTGCGCGGCGAAGCCCGCTACCTGGAACTGGTGCGCCGCTGCCGCGAACTCGGCGTCGTCACGCCGGAGGACGAGTTCCCGGTGTGGACCGGGCGCGGCGGGCCGGTGACGATCGCGCCGCTGTTCGTGCTCTACGACTACACGTTCCGCCCCGCCGGGACCTCCACGAAGGAGGAGGCGCTGGCGGTCGCGCACGAGTCGGGCGTGGTGTGCAGCGACGAGTTCCTGCTGCACCCCGATCCGCACCCGACCCGCGACGACTGGTGCCGGGCCCGGCTGTCCTACAGCGAGCGCCGGCTCGCCGAGTGCGACCCGGAACTGCCGACGGTGCTGGTGAACCACTACCCGCTGGTGCGCGAACCCACCGACGTGCTCTGGTACCCGCAGTTCGCGCAGTGGTGCGGCACGGTGCACACCGCCGACTGGCACCTGCGGCACCGGGCGGCCGCGGTCGTCTACGGGCACCTGCACATCCCGCGCACCACCTGGCACGACGGCGTGCGGTTCCAGGAGGTGTCGGTGGGCTACCCGCGCGAGTGGAAGCGGCACGGGCTGCCGGACGATCCGCTGCGCCTGGTCTTCCCGGAGGAGACGTCGTGATCGAACGCCTGCTGCCCGGCGAACTCGCCTGGGAGGAGACCCGCACCGATCCGCCGGACGCCTGGCTGTTCGACGAGGAGGCGGCGGTCATCGCGCGCGCCGTGGACAAGCGGCGCCGCGAGTTCACCACCGCGCGGCACTGCGCCCGCGCCGCCCTCGCGAAGATCGGCGTGCCCGCCGCACCGCTGCTGCCCGGCGAGCGGGGCGCACCCGGCTGGCCGGACGGGGTGGTGGGCAGCATGACGCACTGCGCCGGCTACCGGGCCGCCGTCGTCGGGCTGCGGGACTCGGTGCTCACCGTCGGCATCGACGCCGAGCCGCACGACGCGCTGCCGGACGGGGTGCTCAACGCGGTGACGCTGCCGGCCGAACGGCCGCGGATCGAGGCGCTGTCCACTGCGGACCCGTCCGTGCACTGGGACCGGATCCTGTTCAGCGCCAAGGAATCCGTGTACAAGGCGTGGTTCCCGATCGCGCGGGAGTGGCTGGGGTTCGAGGACGCCGACCTCACCCTCGACCGGGACGGAACGTTCGCCGCGCGACTGCTCAAGACCGGGCCGGAGGTGGAGGGCGAGCCGCTCACGTCGTTCGCCGGGCGCTGGCTCGCCGACGACGGCCTCATCATCACCGCCATCGCCCGCCTGCCGCGCTGATCCCGCGCGCACCGCCGCCGGGTCCGGGACGCGGTGCTCACCCGCCCCACCGGGGCATCCCCGCCCGCGACGGCACGTCCCTGGTCAGGCCGCGGTGAGGACGAGACCGCTGGTGGGGACCCCGGTTCCGGCGGTGACCAGGACGTTCGGGACGTCGGTGAGCTGGTTGGCGGCGGTGCCGCGGAGCTGGCGGACCGCCTCGGCGATGCCGTTCATGCCGTGCACGTAGGCCTCGCCGAGCTGACCGCCGTGGGTGTTGATCGGCAACCGCCCGTCCAGCCCGATACCGCCGTCGGCGATGAAGTGCCGCGCCTCGCCGCGCCCGCAGAAGCCGAGTTCTTCCAGCTGCACCAGCACGAACGGCGTGAAGTGGTCGTAGAGCACCGCCGTCCGCACGTCCTGCGGCCCGAACCCGGCCTGCCGCCACAGCTGGCGAGCGACCAGTCCCAGCTCCGGGAGCGCCGCGAGCTCCTGGCGGTAGTAGCTGGTCATGGTGAACTGGTCCGGCCCGCTGCCCTGCGCCGCCGCGGCGACGACCGCAGGCGGGTGCGGCAGGTCGCGGGCCCGTTCCGCGCTGACCACGACGAGCGCGACACCGCCGTCGCTCTCCTGGCAGCAGTCCAGCAGGTGCAGCGGCTCGGTGATCCACCGGGACGCCTGGTGCTCGGCGAGGGTGATGGGCCGCCCGTGGAACCAGGCCTTCGGGTTGGTGGCCGCGTGCGCGCGGTCGACGACCGCGACCCGGCCGAAGTCCTCGCTGGTGGCGCCGTACTCGTGCAGGTAGCGGCGGGCGAACATGGCGACCTGCGCGGCCGGGGTGCCGAGTCCGACGGGATAGCTCCAGCCGTTGTCCACTCCGGACGAGGTGGGGGCGGCGGCCGCGGCGGCCTGCACCTGGCCGAACCGGTGCCCGGAGCGCTCGTTGAACGCCCGGTAGCACACCACGACGTCCGCGATCCCGGCCGAGACGGCGAGCGCGGCCTGCTGCACGGTGGCACAGGCGGCACCGCCGCCGTAGTGCACCCGGCTGAAGAACCGCAGCTCGGGCACGCCCAGTTCGCGCGCCACCGCGATCTCGGTGTTCTCGTCCATCGTGAACGTCACCAGTCCGTCCACATCGGACGGTTCGAGCCCGGCGTCGGTGACCGCGGCGCGGACCGCCTCGGCGGCCAGTCGCAGTTCGCTGCGGCCGGAGTCCTTGGAGAACTCGGTGGCGCCGATCCCGGCGATGGCGGTCCGTCCCGCGAAGCTCATGATGCCCCCTCCGGCAGCGCGACCCGGACGGTGCCGCGCAGGTGTTCGCCGAGTCCGTTGCGCCCCAGCACCTCCACCTCGAACTCGCCGTCGTCCGAGCGGGACAGCACCTGCCCGAACAGCGCCAAGGTGTCGTGCGCGTAGCAGGGTGCGCCGAGCCGCACCGACACGCCGCGCACCAGCGCCTCCGGGCCCGCCCAGTCGGTGACGTAGCGCTGCGCGAGCCCGGTGCTGGTGAGGATGTTGACGAAGATGTCCGCGGATCCCCCGGCCTGCGCCCGGTCGCGGTCGTGGTGCACGTCCTGGAAGTCGCGGGTGGCGAGCGCGCTGCTGACGATGAAGGTCGGCGTCATCTCGATCCGCACCTCCGGCAGCGACTCCCCCACCCGCACCTCCGGGGCGGTGCGCGTGCGCGGCAACGTGGTCATGCGGCACCTCCGGCCGGCCGCCAGAACGGCGTGGTGATCTCCCCTTCGGCCCGGTAGTCCACCTGGACCCGCAGGCCGATCTCGACCCGGTCCGGTTCGACGCCGTGCAGCTCGCCGAGCATCCGCACCCCTTCGTCCAGTTCCACCAGCGCGATCACCAGCGGTAGCGTCTTGCCCGGTAGCGGCGGGTGGTGGTGCACCACGTAGCTGTACACCTCACCGAGCCCGGCGGCGACCAGGTGCGTCGGCGAGGTGGCGCCGCACTCCGGGCACATCGGGCCGGGCGGGTGGCGCAGCAGGCCGCAACCGCCGCAGCGCTGGATCCGGAGCTCCCGCTCGGCGGTGCCCGCCCAGAAGTACGCGGTGTCCCGGCTGATCGCGGGCAGGATCGCCGGCGCCGGTTCCCCCTGCGGCGGCCGGAACTTCAGCACCCGGAACATCATCTCCGCGACCGGTTCCGCCCCGGAGTACCAGGTGCTGCGGGTGGTGACGAACCAGCCGTCGCCGAGGCCGGTCCGCTTGGGGCCGACCACCGATTCGAGCCGGGTGGTGACGCCGATCCGCTCGCCGTGGCGCAGGTACCGGTGGTAGGTCTGCTCGCTGTTCGTCGCGACCACCGAGGTGAAACCGCGCTCGTCCAGCGCGGTCATCATCGCGTGCAGCGGATCGTCGGTGTCGAAGTCGGGGCGCAGCCCGGGCATCGTCCACACCTGCGCCATCGCGGGCGGGGCGACGAGTCCACCGTGGACGGACGCGGTGGCCGCGGATTCGTCGGTGTAGACGGGGTTCTCGTCGCCCAGCGCCTCCACCCAGTTGTTGATCACCGGTTGGTTCACCGGGTCCCGCGCGAGCCGCGGCCCCGACTCCCCCGCCGCCCGGATCCGCTCGGCCACCGCCCGGATCTCCGCATCGGCGTCCCGCTCCACCTGCACGCCCATCACCGCTCCCTCCGCTCCAGCGCCCGTCCCCGATCCCCGCGCCCCGCCACGGCGAAGCCGGTCAGCACCGGTCGCGGCGGGCTCGTGCCGCTCACCGCGGGACCCTGGGCAATCCGAGACCGGCCGTGGCGATCAGCTCCCGCTGGACCTCGTTGACACCGCCGCCGAAGGTGAGCACCAAGTTCCGCTTGCCCTGCACGTCCAGCCAGTCCAGCAGCCGCCCGGTGCCGGGGTCGGCGGCGTCGCCGTGCCGGGCCACCACCTCCTCGAACAGCCGGCCCAGGGACTGGATGCGCTCGGAGGTGAGCACCTTCGTCGTCGAGGCGTCCGCCGCCGCCACCGGCCCGCCCGCGGCGACCTGCCAGTTCAGCAGCTCGTTCACCCGGGTGCAGGCGTGCGCGAGCGCCAGCGCGCGCCGCACGTCCGGCAGCTCCACCAGCGGGGTGCCGTCCGGGTCGCGGCGCGCGGCCGCCCAGTCCCGGACGCGCGCGGCCATCCCGTCGATGCGCCCGGCGGGCCCGAGCATGACCCGCTCGTGGTTGAGCTGGGTGGTGATCAGCTGCCAGCCGCGGTCCTGCTCCCCCACGAGCCGCGACACCGGCACCCGCACCCCGGTGAAGTAGGTGGCGTTGACGTGGTGCGCCCCGTCGCAGGTGATGATCGGCGTCCACGAGTAGCCGGGGTCGGTGGTGTCCACGATGAGGATCGAGATCCCCCGGTGCTTCGGCGCGTCCGGGTCGGTGCGGCAGGCCAGCCAGATGTGGTCGGCGTCGTGCGCGCCGGTGGTGAAGATCTTCTGGCCGTCCACCACGTAGTGGTCGCCGTCGCGCACGGCGCGGGTGCGCAGCGCGGCCAGGTCGGTGCCCGCCTCCGGTTCGGTGTAGCCGATGGCGAAGTGCAGCTCCCCGGCGAGGATCTTGGGCAGGAAGTGGGCCTTCTGCTCGGGCGTGCCGTGCGCCAGCAGCGTCGGGCCCACCGTCTGCAGCGTCACCGAGGGCAGCTGCACGTCGGCGCGCGCCGCCTCGCTGGCGAAGATGTGCTGGGCCACCGGGCCGAACCCGCGGCCGCCGTACTCCACGGGCCAGCCGACGCCGAGCCACCCGTCGCGGCCCATCCGCCGCACCACGTCGCGGAACACCGCGCCGTGCCGCTCGGTGCCGAGTTCGGCCCGCTCCTCCTCGCTGAGCAGTCCGCCGAAGTACTCTCGCAGTTCGGCGCGCAGCGCCTGCTGCTGCTCGGTGCAGTCGATGAACACGGGTGCTCCTCACCGCCGCGCGAGCCGGTCGGCGCGCGCGTCCACCGCGCTCCCGGGGCCGCCCAGCAGCCTGGTCAGGTCCTTCACCAGCGAGTGGTGCCGGTGCAACGGGTAGGTGACGTCGAGCCCGATCCCGCCGTGCAGGTGGTGGCAGGTGTGCAGCGCGGCCGGGGCCTGCTCGGTGAGCCACAGCGCGGCGACCGCCAGGTCCTCCTCGGCGGGGCGCCGCTCGTCGAGCCGCCAGCAGGCCGCGAGCACCGCGAGGTGCAGGGTGCGGGCGGCGATGTGCACGTCGGCGATCTGCCAGGCGACGGCTTGGAACGCCGCGAGCGGCCTGCCGAACTGGGTGCGGGTGCGCACGTGCTCGGTGGTGAGCGCGAGCGCACCCGCGAGGGCGCCGTCGCCGAGCGCGCAGATCCCGGCGCGGGCGCACCGCAGCAGGTCGGGCAGCGCGTCCGCGCCGCCGAGCCGTTCGCCGCGCGCCTGCGCGAAGCGCGCGGTCCACGCGGTGCCGCCGGAGGTCGAGGTGGGTTCCAGCTCGACGCCGGGCGCGTCGGGCCGCAGCAGCGCGACGGCGGTCCCACCGCCTTCGACGGTGACCGGGACCAGGATCTCGCGGGCCGCGGCGGCCGCGGGCACGTCGGTCTTGGTGCCGGTGACGACCAGCTCGGCGCCGTCCGGCCGGGCCGAGGTGCGGGGTGCGGGGGTCAGCGGCGCGGAGGGTTCGCCGAGCGCGGCGGTGAGCACCTGCCCGGATCCGACCTCGCCGAGCAGCCGGTCCTGCTGGACGGGGGTGCCGTGCCGGGCCACCGGCAGCACGCCGAACGCCGTGGTCGCCAGCGCCGGGACGGGGGCCGCGTGCCTGCCGATCTCGGCGAGCAGCACGGCGGTGGCCAGCGGGCCGAGCCCGGCGCCGCCGAGGCGTTCCGGGACGGCCAGCGAGAGCAGTCCGGCGGCGGCCAGCGCCTTCCAGGTGCGAGAACCCGTTCCGGATCCGTCGCCGTCCGGCGCGTTCCGGCTCCGATCGCGTTCGCGGACGAGGACGTCGTTCGCCAGCTCCCGCAACGGTTGATGCGTGTCGTCGAGTGCGAAATCCACATCGGCTCCCCGCGTCGCCCAGCCCGGACCATGAATGGAACTTGTTCTAGTTCTAGCCGCACGGGTGGTCCCGGCGCAAGGGTTCAGCTCCGCGGCAGGCCCAGGATCCGCTCGGCCGCGACCGTGCGCAGCACCTGCGTGGTGCCGCCTGCGATGCTCAGGCACCGGCTGAGCAGGAACTCCCGCGCCGGTCCCGCCGCCGCACCGTCGGCCGCCGCGCCCTCCGGTCCGAGCAGTTCCAACGCCGTCTCCGCGACCTGCTGGCGGTGGCGCACCCCGACCAGCTTCTCCACGCTCGCCTGCGCGCCCGGATCGCGGCCTTCCAGGCTCAGCAGCGTCGCCCGCGAACGCAGCAGCGACACCGACAGGCCCTCCGCCACCCGCGCGCCCACCCGGTCCAGCCCGGGATCGTCCGCCTCCCGCGCCACCGCCAGCAGCGCTTCCACCTCCGCGCCCAGCGCCGAACCACCGCCCATCGCGACCCGCTCGCCGGACAGCGTGGTGCGCGCCAGCCGCCAGCCCTGACCCGGTTCGCCCACCACCTGCTCGTCGGGCACGAACACGCCGTCCAGGAACACCTCGTTGAACACCGACTCGCCGGTGATCTCCCGCAGCGGGCGCACGTCGATGCCCTCGGCCGCCATGTCCACCAGGAAGTAGGTGATGCCGCGGTGCTTCGGCACGTCCGGGTCGGTGCGGGCCAGGCAGATCGCCCAGTGCGCCTCGCGGGCCATCGACGTCCACACCTTCTGCCCGTGCAGCCGCCACCCGCCGGGCACCCGTTCGGCACGGGTGCGCAGCCCGGCCAGGTCGGAGCCCGCCCCGGGTTCGCTGAACAGCTGGCACCAGGTGATCTCGCCGAGCGCGGTGGGCCGCACGAACCGCGCGCACTGCTCGGCCGTGCCGTGCCCGAGCAGCGTCGGCACCGCCCAGCCGCCGATCACCAGGTCCGGGCGGACCACCCCGGCGGCGCGCAGCTCCTCGTCGATCAGCAGCTGCAGGCCGGGGCCCGCGTCGAGGCCGTGCGGGCGCGGCCAGTGCGGCGCGAGGTAACCGGTGTCGACCAGCCGCGCCCGCTGCTCACCGGCCGGAGTCCGCGCCAGTTCCCGGGCGGTGGCGCGCACTTCCGCCCGCCGCTCCCGCACCGCCGCGCGCAGCTCGCCGACCGCGCCGAGCTCGCGGCGGGCACCACCCAGGGCGAGCTCGGCGGTGCGCCGCCGCCACGCCCCTCCCCCGCCGAGCCACTGCCGCAGGGCCACCGCGCGCCGCAGGTGCAGGTGCGCGTCGTGCTCCCAGGTGAAGCCGATGCCGCCGAGCACCTGCACGCAGTCCTTCGCGGTGTCCACCGCCGCGTCCAGCGCGATCGCCCCGGCCGCCGCGGCCGCGAGCGGGTGCTGGCCGGGGTCCTCGTCCAGCGCGCGGGCCGCGTCCCAGGCCAGCGCGGCGACCTGCTCGGCGCGGCACAGCATCTCGGCGCACAGGTGCTTGACGGCCTGGAAGCTCCCGATCACCCGGCCGAACTGCTCGCGGGTGCGGGCGTGCGCCACCGCCGTGCGCAGGCACCACCCGGCGACCCCGGAGGCCTCGGCCGCCGCGAGGGTCACCAGCACGTCGCGCACCTCCGCAGTGCCCATCCCGGGCAGCAGCGACTCCGCGCCGACCTCGACGCCGGAGAGCTCGATCCGGCCCAGCGAGCGGGAGAAGTCCAGCGCGCGGCGCGGTTCGATCCGGGCGCGGGCCGCGTCGAGCAGGAACCACGCGTCCCGCCCGTCCGGGCCGCGCGCGGCGAGCAGCAGGCGCGCGGCGTCCGGCGCGGACGGCACCGGATCGACCACGCCGGACACGAGCAGCCCGCCGCGCGGGCCCGCTTCGGCGACCAGTCCTCCGGGGCCGGCCGCGACCGCGACCGGGAGCGCACCCGCGGCCAGTTCCGGCAGCACGGCGGGGAGATCTCCACCACGGCCGAGCAGCACGCCGGCCGCGCAGGTCGAGGCGATCGGCCCGGGCGGCAGCGCCTCGGCCACCGGTTCCAGCGCCGCCGCCAGATCGGCCATCCCGCCGCCCGCGCCACCGTTGCGCTCCGGCACCGCGATGGCGAACACGCCCAACTCGGCCAACTCCGCCCAGCCGCGGCCCGGTTCCCACCGGGTTCCGGGTTCTTCGCGGGCCCGCACCTCGCCGGTGCCGTCGAGCCGGTCGGCCCACGCCCGGATCGACTCCCGCACGTCGCGCTGCAGTTCGGTGCTCGCGATCGGCATCGCGCCCTCCCACGCCGGAGACTAGGTAGAACACGTTCTACCTGATTCGGGGTGTTCCTGCGTAGGCTCGGCGGGACAGCCGGACCCGAAAGGACTCACGTGACACCGACCGCGACGACCGGAACCCCCAGCCTGCCGCCCGAACTCGCGGCCAAGGCCGAGCGGGCGATCGGCTTCATGCCCGCCGACGAAGGGCTCGCGCTGCACCGCGCCGCCCTCGACTTCCTCGGCACCGGGCTGGCCGTCGAGGTCGGGTCCTACTGCGGGAAATCGACGATCTACCTGGGCGCGGCGGCCCGCGCCACCGGCGGCCGCATCGTCACCGTCGACCACCACCGCGGCTCCGAGGAGCACCAGCCCGGCTGGGAGTACCACGACCCGCAGCTGGTGGACCCGCAGGTCGGCAAGCTCGACACGCTCGGCGTGTTCCGCCGCACGATCGCCGACGCCGGCCTGGAGGACGAGGTGGTGGCGATCGTCGGCAGCTCCCGCACCACGTCCTCGTTCTGGCGCAGCCCGCTGAACCTGGTGTTCATCGACGGCGGGCACACCGACGAGGCGGCGAACACCGACTTCGAGGGCTGGGCGCCGTGGGTCGCGCCCGGCGGGGCGCTGGTCATCCACGACGTGTTCCCCGACCCGGCCGACGGCGGGCAGGCGCCGTACCGCATCTACCGCCGCGCCCTCGACGGCGGGAACTTCCGGGAGGTCCGCCAGGTCGGCTCGCTGCGCGTGCTGGAACGCACCGCGGGCGAACCCGGCACCCTCTGACTCCGGACGAGCGGCCCACCGGTCCGGCGAGAACGGGCGGGTGGGCTGCCGGGCCCGATCAGTCGGTGACGAGCTCCGAGAGCCGCGCGGGGCAGCCGCAGGCGTTGTCCACCGGGCGGGCGCCGGTCGGCGGGCCGGGCCGGGCGGTGTGGAAGATCGCGGCGCCCGGCGTCGCGCGGCGCAGCACGTCCGCGGCCAGCACCATCGCCGCCCCCGTCCACGTGGTGCGCTCCACCGGCCACCGCTTGCGGTCGGAGTAGACCAGGCCGGTCCAGTACGAACCGTCCTCCTCGCGCAGGTGCTGCATCGAGGCCAGCGCCTGCACCGCCAGCTCCCGCCGCCCCAGCAGCTCCAGGCTCAGCACCAGCTCGCAGGTCTCCGCGCCCGTCACCCAGGGGTTGTCGTCCACGCACCGCACGCCGAGCCCGTCGACGAAGAAGTCCGACCAGCGCCGCATGATCCGGTCGTGGCCGGTGGCATCGCGCAGCGGTCCGCCCAGGACCGGGTAGTACCAGTCCATCGCGTAGCGGTCCTTCGCCGCGAACGCCTCCGGGTGGTGGCGCAGCGCGTGCGCCAGCCGCTCCAGCGCCACCTCCCAGTCCGGCTGCGCGACGCCGAGGTGCTCGGCCAGCGCCAGCGCGCACACCAGGCTGTGGTGGATGCTGGCGCTGCCCGCCAGCAGCGCCTCCCCCGCGACCTCGCCGCCGGTGCCCCGGGCCCAGGCGACCTCGCCCCTGGCCTGCTGCAGGCCCAGCACGAAGTCGATCGCCCGCCGCACCACCGGCCACATCCGCTCGGCGAACCCCTCGTCACCGGTGGTCGTGACGTGGTGCCAGACGCCGACCGCCGGGTAGGCGCAGAAGTTGCTGTCCGACGCGGCGTCCTCCACCGCGCCGTCCCGCACCTGCAGCGGCCAGGACCCGTCCGAGCGCTGCGTCGCGCGCAGCCACTCGTAGGCCCGTTCGGCCTCGGTGACCAGGCCGGCCGCCGACAGGGCCATCGCCGACTCGACGTGGTCCCACGGGTCCACGTGCCCGCCGGGGAACCACGGCACCGCGCCGGAACGCAGCTGCACCGCGGCGATGGACCGCGCGGTCGCCAGCACCTGCGGCGCGGAGACCACCCCGTCGACGGCCGGCAGGTCAGGCACTCGCGACTCCCGGTTTGTACAGGTACACCGCGAGGCTCTTGCCGAGCACCGGGTTCAGCGCGGACTCGACGGTCCGGGTCAGCCACGGCTTCTTCATCAGGTCCCACACCAGCAGCTTGTGGTACAGCTTCGGCAGCGGGTGGTCCCCGTCGTCCACGCCCACCGCGCACTTGAGCCACCAGTACGGCGAGTGCAGCGCGTGCGCGTGGTGGTGGTGCACCTCGCGCAACCCCGCCTCCCGCAACCGGCCGATCAGCTGCTCGCGCTGGTAGATGCGCACGTGCCCGCCCTCGACCTGGTGGTACTCGTCGGACAGCGCCCAGCAGATCCGCTCCGGCCACTGCCGCGGGACCGTCACCACGACGCGGCCGCCGGGCCGCACCACGCGCACCAGTTCGCGCATGGCCTTCTCGTCCTCCGGGATGTGCTCCATGATCTCGGAGGCGATGACCTGGTCGAAGTGGTCGTCCGGGAACGGCAGGCCGAGCGCGTCCCCGCTGACCGTCGTCGCCGACGCCCCTTCCGGCACCTCACCGGCGGCGGCCATCGCGCCGAACATCGTCTCCACCTCGGCCAGCGCCTCGGTGTCCTGGTCGAAGGCCACCACGTTCGCGCCGCGCCGCAGGTACTCGAAGGAGTGCCGTCCGGCACCGCACCCGAGGTCCAGCACCCGCTGCCCCGCCCGCACGCCGAGCAGGTCGAAATCCACCGTCAGCACCGCTCGCCCACCATTTCCGCCTCCGCTTCGGCATACCGTTCCGCGGGGGGGGGGGGCCCCCCCCCCCCCCGGGGGGATCTGACCCCCCCACCCCACGCGGAGGGGGACCACCCCCCCCCCGGCCCCCCGGGGGGGCGCCGCGCCCCCCCCCGCCCCCCCC